>JAESPT010000297.1 GCA_016765515.1 Sneathiella sp.
CCGGGTTGTAAATTTTGCAACCATTTAATTCGAGAGGTGCCCCATCAACGATCGCAGGTATTATTCTTTGGATAAGTCTCGCATGATATTCAAGGGCTTTCTCGTGTGCCGCGTCTCGTTGGCCGTCTGCGACCGGAATGGTTGTCTTGGCATTGCGGTGCAAGGACCATTTGAGGCTGTTGAACATTTTGCCCGCCCGCGTGCCGGGAAACGCGTCTGCTGCTTGAGGAGGATGGACTAGATAGAGATCATTGAGCAACTTCAGGTTTTTCATTTCTGTATTGCGCAAAGAAAATTCATGCATCACCCGAAGATGAAATAAGGCAAGACTATCGACAGCTTTCCATCTATGCGCGTCCTCAGATGCGGTCGGTAGTTTTTGTTTGCGAAATATATCGCGGATAAAAGATTTTTCACGCTCGCCCAGATCCCGAGTTTGACTTGCAACAAGACTTTTTATTTCATCAGGTGAGAGATTACAGACTTCCGTAAGGACATATCCGGGGTAAATGACATCCTTGAACGCCTGAATGCCAGCTGCAAAGCAATCAAGCGCCGTCCGAGTTGACGCACCATCGTCACCCAACCCTGCTAATTCAGCGCCCAGTTTAACTTTAAGTCCCTTAAACAAATGCAATCGTCGCCAGTTGCGGGTATTGCGCTTTGCCGCTTGCTCACCTTCGGCGGAGTCCACAGCCGGTAATATTCCATAGGCCTCCTGCCTCATGGTTTCCAGTTGGATCAGTCGGTCCCGGCTTTGTGCCAAGCCAAAGGCAAACCACATTTTGTCGTCTCTATCGGCGGTGATTTTAGGAACCCCATATTCGTCCCGATCTATTCGAACATCGGCAAATGTATGGGGCGAGAATGAGGTGAGGCCGATAAAGGCCGCACAGGCCATAAGACCATATTTAAGATGACGCATAAATACTCCTATAAGTAGATATAATAACGAAAATAAACTTATAGGTATATTTAGAATGCAATTTAAAATGTCAATACTAATTATATAAACAAATTATAGGAGTGTTTTTGCTCAAAAGTATGGATGCGTGCAAATTGGAAAAAACTTCTCACAAACCCGTAGCGGATCGCGTTTGCAGTGATTGACGGGGTCGTGCAGGAAAGCCTGCCTGGCCTTGAGTTCTTATTTCCAATTTTCCAGAGGAAACCACGGATATGTATCGTATCGATAAAAAACCGTCGTCTTTCTTTCGCCCCCTTGCCACAGCCTGTTTGGTTGGTGGTATAGTGGTGGTGGGTGCATCCGCACCCCCAGAGGCGAATGCGGCCAGAACGAAGTCAGCGTCTCAAACAGTGACAATCGTTGATTTTGAAGAGAAAAACCTCCTTAGTCTGACGCTTAGGTTAAGGTGGATGGGTAGTCCCGTAACAATTGGGGCCGCACCTGCAGCCCCTCCGTCTCCTTCTGCAACGACACTATCACGCCCTAATGCACCGTTTTATCTGGACGTGGATGGATATCAGGGGGTGCCTGTCGTTAATTTTCCCATTGAAATGGCGCCCGGTACAAACGGGATGCAGCCCAACCTGAATATCCTGGTCAAGGGAATAGACCGAAGTGGCACGTCTGTATCAGGCATGACCCTCACCGGTATGGAAGCCCTTTCGATCTGCGGCACAGATAAAGGCCTTTGCCTTGGGGATGAAAAACTGGTTCCTATACAGGGAGCAGCCAAGGGCACGCTTTTCACAATGCGGAACGATCCGCGAACTGTGATCCGGTCTTTGGCCGGAGGAGAGGCCTATCGGTTGGAAGACGGCAATGGCCTGAGACGATATTATACACCCAAAAATGAAGAGACAGCAGAAACCGGGCCTTGGGCACTCACAGCGTCGGCGGATTGGTTCGAGAATTTTGTACGGTATCACTATGCCCCCAATTCGGATCGTTTGGAATTGATTGAATATGGTCAGGATAAGACTGCTGTTCAGAATATTCGGTCTATCCAATTTTCCTATAGGTCCGATGAAGAGGATGTGCCTGTTCAAATCACATCCAAGGTCGGGGACAGGATTGTTCGCCGATATTCATTGCAGCGGAATGAAACCGGGCGCATTAGCGAGATTACGGAATGTGCCGCAGATGATGCCGGAAAGTTGGCGTGTTATGCACCGTATGAGTTTAACTGGGCCCTAGAGGAAGGCGAGAATTCAACGGTTCTACAATCCGTTGGAAATGGTAAAGGCGGGCGAACACAGATCCGCTATCAAAAATCAGGAGGAGTGACCACGGTTGCCGGATTTACGCTTCTGGATAAAGAAAATAAAATGCAGGAAAAGCGTTTTCATTTTGTGGGCGTGCAAAAAGTGAAAGATCTTGTTGTCGGTTTTGACAAATTCCGCGTTCAGGATATGGCGGCGCGGGCCGGTAAATTCGTTCATTTCGGATCTGGTGATCAAGCAGGCGTGACCCTGAATGAGGGGGAAATGACGCTGGAGAAAGACAGTGATTTTACAGCCAGGAACTTAAAGAAAACCGCTGACGTCACCAATGTTTTCGCGGGCCTTACAAGCGCAGCCGCTATCCCCTTTGTGCTGACGGAATCCACCGCCCGCACCTATAATGACGCCGGTAAAGAGGAGACTGTTATCCGGTCGGTCCAGGACTATGATGCACGCGGTCGCATTAAACTTGGAAAAAACGGGGACAGGCAAGAGGCAACGACTTATCTGGACGAAATTGACAAGGATTTTGTTGGTGAAGACTATGCAAACCTTGTGGTGGAACGCAGTATTACAGACACCGCGTCCGGGGCTAACGTGACCAAAAAATGGGCCTATCAATTTGAAGGTGGGTTGTTGGCGGTGACAAAAGTTAGCGGAACCCAAAATGGTCAACCTGTCGACAAAGCGTCCTCAATCCGGACTTTGGACATCCACGGAAATGTCATTCAAATTCAGGCACAAGGCCAGGAAACCACGATCCGCTATGATGAGGAACATGCCAGTTTCCCCATTTCCATGGAGATGAAGGACGAGAAAACCACGAGCACTGTTGAGATGAAGTTCGATCCTGAAACAGGTCAGGTTCTTTCAGATAGTCTACCCGATGGATCAGAAACCATAACAACGCTGGATGCCATGGGGCGGGTCATTGATGATCAGACCGTGATTAAAAATCCTGATATTGCTGCCCAGAAAGAAAAACCGCAAACCCTTCAGGTTCGAAAATCCACGACCTTTTCGAAGGACTCGGACGGAAATACGGTTGAAATCCGGACAGCGACCGTCAATGACGGCATTTCGGGCGAAAAATATACACATATTGTCCGCAATCATACGGATAGTTTGGGACGGCAGATCAAAATTGAAAACGAAAAACAGGATGCCGATGGCACGGTCCTTTTGGCATCTTCTATGGAAACAAGATACACCGATCAGGGCCTGGAAATCATCATTACAGATGATACAGGTTCTCGTCAGCTAACGGCATTTAATACTCTTGGCCAATTGATCCGCGAAGAAAGTGATCGATATGGCATGACCGAATTTGCCTACAATGAGAAGGGGCAAGTCAGCCAGGTCACCAAAGGTGGCCAGGCGATGACATTTGTTTATGACAGTCTGAATAGACTGGTTGCCAAGAAACTGCCCGGTGATAACAACACTTATTATGAATATGACGAAAATTTCCCTCAAAAGGTGAGCAAAGCAATTCTGCCGGCGGGCCGGGAGGTGCGTTATAGCTATACGAAACGGGGTCAGGTTGATCAAAAGACGATCAAGGTTCCTGACTACAAAATGAAATTCTATGAGTTTGTTACTGATTTTGATTATGAACAGTCAAAACTAAAATCCGTTGTCTATCCAGACGGATCAGCGATTGAATATCAGTATGACGGTGAGAGACTGGCATCCATCAACTGGGTGAAAGAGCCGCCAAAGGACTGGCCTGTGGATACACCGATTGTCTCCTACCATCCTCAGATTGAGGAAAATGGTATGTCCATTCTCAACAAGAAGCTTGGGAATGGCCTGCTGGAGCAGTATCGCTGGCTGAAAAGCGGTAAGTTGTCGGGTATCTCTCTCGCCCGAAAATCAAAGGATGACAGCCCTTATGCGCCGTTCTCTGATCTGTTGTATGAGTTTAATGCGGATACAAACTTGCTGGCAAATGAACAGCGTACGGAGACATTGCGAGAAGACAAGAAACTCCTTCTTAATAACGACTATAAATATGACAAACAGCAACAGCTGGAAACCTTTGTCACCAGCCTGAATGGAGAAACTACCGATAGAGCTTCTTTTAGCCGGTTTAATGATCGAAAACAGATTGTAACAAAAGATCCTGCGAATGTTAACGTTATCGGAAAAAGCTTTGATCTGAGCCATGATGTTTTTGGGAATATTTCCCGGAAAAGATCCGGAAGCAGTGATCAGACTGAATATCTGTTTGATATTGAAAATAGATTGACGAAAAGCTCGGTCAGTGATGGCCGGGAGACCCTGATCACCGAGTATTATTATGATCACTTGGGAGAGCGGATTGAAAAAGTGACGAACGGGGTATCGCGTACCCTTTATATCAGTCCATTCTATGAATTTACCGAATTTTACGGAGAAGATAATCTAGGAGAAATGCAGGAAACTCGCTATGTGTGGGATCATATGGGACGTATTGCGGCCTTTACCAATGACGTCACTGAAGAAGAACTTGCAGGGATCATTCCTGCCGTACAATCGGCATCAAGCGGGTCCGGTGGATCTGGATTCCTGTCCTCCATTTGGGATGAAATAAGCTATCAGACATCGGCGTTAATCTCTGAAATAGAGGTGTCTACACCGGCAGAGCTTAAGAATATCAGCCCCTTGATCATGGTTCTGATACTTGCGATTGCGAGCCTTATTGCATTTGAAAAACTGACGGAAGGATCAAAAATAATAATCACGCGACGGACCGGTTTTATACAAAATCGCGTGTTCTCACTGGTCTCAATGGTGGTCATGGTGTCTTTTGTCGCATCCATGTCAGCGCCCTCTGTTCAGGCGGCACTGGAAAGTGGAGATGGGACGCCAAAATCGGGGCATGTGACCTATTTCCATC
>JAESPT010000298.1 GCA_016765515.1 Sneathiella sp.
ACCAATAAAAATACCGTCTAGTTGATAAGACCAGACAGCAACCAATGGCATCAGTATTAACCAGGGAAGATAAATATTGGCTGCAGCCCTAACACTCTCGATATTGGTCAAAATGCTAATAAACTGATCTCCAAAAAGGCCATAAATTAGAGCATAGAGAAGCGCGACGATCAACGCCCACACACTCGTTATCATGACAACTTCGTCTAATTTCCTGCTTTGTCTGGCTCCGACAGCTTCGCCGACCAATCCTTCTGCAGCTTGTGCAAACCCATCAAGCCCAAAGGATAGAAAATGCATAAAATTCATGAGGACAGCTGTCGCAGCAAGAATGTCTTCCCCCTGCTTTGCTGCTTCAGCAGTAAAATAGGCTAAAGCAAAAATCAGTAATATTGTTCGAATGAATATGTCCAGATTGACGGAGATCAACTTCCGAAAACCGCTCAATGAAAAGATGGCATCCAACAGCCACTGGCCACCAAGTCTGTAAAGCTCTTTTCTGACAAGGAAAACGCCAACAAAAATTGCGGAATACTCCGCTATCATCGTTGCCAGTGCAACACCTGGTATTTTCATATCCAGGATCAAGACAAAAACCAAATCCAGTGAAATATTCACCAGATTCATAAATATCTGCATAATCAAAGCTGCACGGGTTTTTCCAAGGCCTATAAAAAAACCAAGAAATGCGTAATTAACAAGAACAGCAGGCGCTCCCCAGATTCTATAGCTGAAATAGGTAGACGCTCCTTGCTCCACTTCACTGGTTGAATCAATTAGGTAGAGAGCCGTTTCTATTGCCGGAACTTGGAGCATAATCAGAAAAAATGCTCCCCCAATCCCGATGAGGACAGATTGAGCCAAAACAGTGCGAATTCCATCCGCATCTTTGGCTCCTGCAGCTTGCGCGACAAATCCCGTGGTTCCCATCCGCAAGAAACCAAACCCCCAATATAAAAAGCTGAAAATCATCGCGCCAATGGCAACTGCACCAAGGTAAGCTGGGCTGGATAGATGCCCAATGACCGCCGTATCAACCGCCCCAAGCAAAGGAACAGAAAGGTTTGCAAGAATTATTGGCCAGGCACGATGCCAAACTTCGCGGTGAGCTGACGCCGTAAAGAAAACAGACATTTATAGGGAAAATCCAACTCTAAAAGATAGAATGATCGTGAACTCAATACTCAATCATAACAACAGGCGGAAACCAAGAGAGATAATTGTAATAAGGTCCCCCTGATAATGGCAAGCCTTGAAATCAGAAACAGAGCCATCGGCCAACAAACTTTTCAGCCGTTTCTTTAGAAAATTAGAACAAACTCAAAGCTATAACCAAAAAATCTATTAAATACTGCCACGACAAAATTGAATTATTGAATGATAATGCCTAACTTTCCTAATAAGGGAAAATGAAATTGAAAGTTGGAAACGATGGCCCGCGATCTGGATAACTCAAAAAAAGAAAAAGTTCCAACAGATGTCGATGCATTTTTAAAAAAAGTCTCGTTATCCAGAAAGACAGGACATCATTCATCCACCGGTCGGTTAATCTTTGCAATTGATGCGACGGCAAGCCGTCAACCGACTTGGGACCACGCGTGCCACCTACAGCGAGAAATGTTTGATGCCGCCGCTGAAGAGGGAAACCTAGAGCTCCAAATCGCCTATTTCAGAGGATTTGGTGAGTTCAAAGCTACGCGCTGGACCGCAGACAGCAGAGCGCTGATAGGCCCCATGTCTCGGGTTAACTGTCTTGGGGGCCATACTCAAATTATAAAAGTCCTCAATCATACGTTAAAGCAAACGATGAAGCAGCGTGTCAATGCCCTTGTCTATGTTGGTGATTGCATGGAGGAGGAAGCTGATCGTCTATGCCACATAGCAGGTCAACTCGGAATGCAGGGCGTCCCTGTTTTTGTTTTTCAGGAAGGCGGAGATCCATCTGCGGAAATATGTTTTCAACAAATAGCCAAATTATCTGGCGGTGCCTATTGCAGATTTGATTCGAACAGTGCTTCTATGCTTAAGACTCTTTTAAAAGCTGTTGCGGTATATGCTGCAGGAGGCCGAAAGGCACTTGAGAATTACAGCCAAAAAGTTGGGGGTAAAACCCTGTTGTTAGTACAACAAATCAAGTGAACTGAAACATGCTTGCATATTTTATTATCGGAATAGCTTTACTCGCAGCATTGATTATAGGCGGAAAAGCAATTGCTACGGCAGATCCCAAAAAACTACTCCGGGCGTTTCGGATATCTTTTGCCATCATTTTGGGCGGATTAGCAGCCTTTTTTGCCTATACTGGCCGATTTCAATTTGCGCCACCTCTGGCTCTCGCTGCTGTGTTTTTTCTTAGAAGCAGACCTTTGTTTGGTGGCTCCCGCCCTTCGCCTGGTCAGCAATCGGATGTGAAAACTGACTGGTTACATGCAACGCTTGATCACGACAGCGGAGATATGGATGCAGAGATTCTTAAAGGGGAGTTTCTGGGCAAAAATCTGACTGATCTGTCATACCCAGAACTAAACGCTCTATACTCAATACTGAAAGAGGATGAGCAAAGTGCCGCAATATTATCAACCTTTTTGGAACGAAACTTCCCAAATGACCAAGCTGATCCTGAAAATGATCAACAAAAAAGTAGGGAGTACCGTTCCCCTTCAGAACAGCAAAATGGAATGAGCCGAACGGAGGCTTATGAAATTCTGGAATTGAATCCCGGTTCAAATGCCAGGGAAATAAAAGAAGCACACAAAAAACTAATGAAAAAATTTCATCCAGATCATGACGGATCTGCCTATATGGCCGCAAAAATCAACCAGGCTAAAGATATTCTCCTTAAGTCTTAATCATTCATCTCTTGCCAGTAATATCGCAGAGTGCGATATACTGCAAACTTGGACCCCCATAAAGGTTATACTCATGCCACAAAAAGTTCGTAAAGCTGTATTCCCGGTCGGTGGACTTGGTACTCGATTTCTTCCTGCGACAAAAGCAATGCCAAAAGAAATGCTGCCTGTTGTGGATAGACCTCTCATTCAATATGCGGTGGATGAAGCGAAAGCTGCAGGAATTGAAGAATTCATATTCGTAACAGGACGCGGCAAAGTGATTATTGAAGATCATTTCGATCGATCCTACGAACTTGAAAGCGTTTTACGGGAAAGAGGAAAGGACACCGTCCTTGATGAATTGCAGGATGGAATACCGAAGACCGGATCCGTTGCCTATATTCGTCAGCAGGAACCACAAGGACTGGGGCATGCAGTATGGTGTGCAAAACGATTCATCGGAGACGAACCTTTTGCCGTTATTTTGGCGGATGATCTTATTTTAAGCGAGAAACCGTGCCTTGCCCAAATGATGGAAGCCCGAGACGAACTTGGCGGGGGCAATATTTTAGCCGCTATGGAAGTGCCTCATGAGCATACGTCACGCTATGGTATCCTTAGACCAGGAAACGATGACGGCAAAATAGTTGAAGTAAAACATCTTGTAGAAAAACCGAAACCAAGTGAAGCCCCGTCGAATCTAGCGGTCATCGGACGGTATATTCTTGAGCCTGCTGTATTCGATTTATTGGAAAACCAGAGTCGCGGTGCCGGAAATGAAATTCAGCTTACGGATGTCCTGTCATCCTTGCTCAAAACAAGTTCCTTTTATGGTCTGCGTTTCGAAGGAACTCGTTTTGACTGCGGTGACAAGATCGGATTTCTTCATGCCAATATTGCTTTCGCCTTAGAGCGTGATGACATGAAACATGAGATGTCAGAGATCATCCGTGAAATTGGGTCTAACCTTTAAATTTGACCGCCCGTACATTTATACATTAGGGGAAAACGACCATGCGTATTGCAATGATTGGCACAGGTTATGTCGGACTGGTTTCTGGAACCTGCTTTTCAGAGTTCGGTCATGACGTGATCTGCATCGACAAAAACGAAGAAAAAATAAATTCGTTAAAAAGCGGAATTATTCCAATTTTTGAGCCTGGACTTGAACCATTGGTCAAAAAGAATGTCGAAGCAGGCAGGCTTTCATTCAAAACAGATCTTAAATCTGCAGTGGCACAAGCCGATGCCGTGTTCATCGGAGTTGGCACCCCCAGTCGCCGCGGTGACGGCAACGCCGATTTAACCTATGTATTTGACGCGGCAAGAGAAATTGCTGAAGCGATTGAGGGTTATACCGTGATTGTCAACAAATCAACAGTACCGGTCGGCACTGGTAAAAAAGTTGAACAAATTATTGGTGAAATTTGTAATACAGAATTATTTGATGTAGTTTCCAATCCA
>JAESPT010000299.1 GCA_016765515.1 Sneathiella sp.
AAAAAAACGGATTTCCCGGTGTTGTTCTGGGCCTTTCGGGCGGTATCGACAGCGCTTTGAGTGCTGCGGTAGCTGTGGATGCGCTTGGGGCGGATAAAGTTCACTGCGTCATGATGCCATCGCGCTATACCGGTCAGGAAAGTCTGGATGATGCGGCCGAATGCGCACGGTTGCTCGGGACCGATCTTGATAGTATCTCTATCGTTCCGGCCGTTGAAGCCTATGAAAAAATGCTTGGATCGCTGTTTGACGGAACAAATTCAGATACGACAGAAGAAAACATCCAGTCCCGTGTTCGCGGTGTCACTTTGATGGCTATTTCCAACAAATTTGGAAAAATGGTTCTGACAACGGGCAATAAATCGGAAATGTCCGTGGGCTATGCGACTATTTATGGGGATATGTGCGGCGGTTATTCTGTGCTGAAAGATCTTTATAAAACCCTGTGTTTTGAGGTGTCTGAATGGCGGAATAGTCATACGTTACCTCATTTCAAAGGTCCGGATGGACCGGTCATGCCATTAAACGTCATTACCAAGCCACCCTCTGCCGAGCTTCGTGAAGATCAGAAAGACGAAGACAGTCTTCCGCCTTATGAGGTCTTGGATGCAATTTTGCACCGACTTGTGGAAGAAGAAAAATCATTCGTTGATATTGTTGCAGACGGATATGACCGCGAAACAGTTAGCAGAATTCAGAACTTGCTTTATATAGCAGAATACAAACGACGTCAGGCACCCCCTGGCGTTAAAATCACAACCCGCAGCTTTGGCCGGGATAGACGTTATCCGATCACCAACGGATATAGGGATAAACGATGACCGCTAAATTCAGATTTGCTCCCAGCCCAACAGGTTACCTTCATGTTGGCAATGCCCGCCTTGCCCTGATTAACTGGCTGTTTGCCAAAAAAGTGGGCGGCAGCATGGTGTTGCGTCTGGATGACACGGACGCTGAACGGTCAACGGACGAATATGCGCAAGGTATTCAGGATGACATGCAATGGCTGGGTCTTGAATGGGATGAGCTGAAAAAGCAGTCTGATCGCAGTGCTGACTATGACACGGCTTTTGAGAAACTGAAAGCGGCTGGTCGCCTTTACCCCTGTTATGAAACCGGGGAGGAGCTGGACTATAAACGTAAACGTCAAATCGCTCGTAAATTACCGCCAGTCTATGATCGCTCTGCGTTAAAATTGAGCGCTGAAGAAAAGGCGGCGCTTGAAGCCGACGGTCACCAGCCTCACTGGCGTTTTCTGCTCGATCAGGACGTTGTCGCCTGGGAAGATGAAGTGCGGGGCCATGTTGAAGTCGACTGCGCCAGCATGTCCGACCCGGTTTTGATCCGCACCGACGGTCGCCCGCTTTATCATTTGCCCTCTGTTGTTGATGACATAGATTTTGCCATCACCCATGTGATCCGCGGGGAAGATCATGTCAGTAACACGGCCTTGCATATTCAGATCTTTAAAGCCCTGGATGCAGCAAAGCCAAAGTTTGCCCATCTTCCTTTGTTGATGGGACCGGACGGCGGACCGTTATCCAAACGTGAAGGTAGTCAGTCCTTGCGTGAGTTACGGGAGACGGGTCTCGATCCCATGAGCATCAATAGTCTGTTGGCCCGGTTGGGGACATCCGATAATATTGAAGTGCGGGAAGATCTGGCCGCCGTTATCGCCGGATTTGATATTTCCAGATTTAGCCGGGCCGCAGCTAAATTTGATCCGGCTGAACTTAAAAAACTGAACGCCAAGATTTTGCATGCTATGCCGTGGGAGGCTGCAAAAGACAAGCTTGCCATTGACGGTGCCCATGAAGCTTTCTGGTTGGCCATTCGCGGTAATATTGAAACCGTTGTGGAGGCGAAAAGCTGGTGGACTGTTGTTGATGGTGCCATTACGCCTGTTGTTGAGGATGCACCCTTCTTGAAATCAGCCGCGGAACTTCTGCCGGCGGGAGAGTTTGATGAAGGAAGCTGGAAAATCTGGACTGGAGCCGTCAAGGACGGTCTGGGCGTGAAAGGAAAGGCTCTTTTTATGCCGCTCCGTCAGGCGTTGACAGGGCAGTCCCATGGCCCGGAAATGAATAAAATGTTGCCTTTGATCGGCCGGGACAAAACGCTTGCCCGACTGAACGGCGAAACAGCTTAAACAAGGACGACGATTGTGACACTGCATTTATACAATACAGCGAAGCGACAAAAAGAAGAATTTGTCCCCCGCGACCCTAAAAATGTGGGGATGTATGTGTGCGGACCAACGGTATGGGATACAGCACATATCGGCAACGCCCGCCCTGTGGTTATTTTTGATGTATTGGCGCGGCTGCTTCGCAGAACTTACGGCGAAGACCATGTCAATTATGTGCGTAATATTACGGATGTGGAAGACAAGATCATCACCGCGGCTAAAGAGAATGGGGAGAGTATTGAAGCGCTGACAACCCGGACAACCAAAGCCTATCATGAAGATATGGCTGAGATGGGCGCTTTGCCGCCAAACCGGGAGCCACGCGCCACCGATCATATTCCGGGCATGATCGAGATGATCTCGGTTTTAATTGATAAAGGCCATGCATACGAAGCCGAAGGGCACGTGCTGTTTGATGTTTCGAGCATGCCCGATTATGGCAAACTTTCCGGTCTCAACCGGGATGAGCTTATTGCTGGCGCCCGTGTTGAAGTGGCGCCCTACAAGAAAGATCCAGCGGATTTTGTCCTATGGAAGCCCTCCGCCGATGACATTCCGGGTTGGGAAAGCCCCTGGGGTCGAGGGCGACCCGGTTGGCATATTGAATGCTCCGTTATGGCAAAGGCGGAACTTGGTGATACCTTTGACATTCACGGCGGTGGCCGCGATCTGATCTTCCCGCATCATGAAAATGAAGTGGCGCAAAGCTGCTGCGCAAACGGCGAGGGCACTTTTGCAAGATATTGGGTTCACAATGGTTTCCTGACGGTTGAGGGGGACAAGATGTCCAAATCCCTCGGCAATTTTCGAACCGTCCGGGAGTTGCTTAGCGAAGCGCCAGGAGAAGCCCTGCGGCTGAATATGCTGTCTGCCCATTATCGCCAACCGCTGGATTGGACCAACGAGGGTATGAAGCAGTCAAAGACGATTTTGGATCGTCTTTACACTACATTGCAGAGTTTATCGGATGTTAAAGCTGAAGAAAAATCCGTGGCATCAGGCGTTCTGGAAGCGCTTGAGGATGATATCAATACACCAAAAGCTTTAACGGCCCTTTACGCAATTGCCAGCGCGGCAAACAAAGCAACCGATCCTTCTGATCAGGCAAAGCTGAAAGGACAACTGTTGTCC
>JAESPT010000300.1 GCA_016765515.1 Sneathiella sp.
CCCGGCATCGCCGTGACTGCCTTGATAAATCACAAAGGACTTTTCAAGTTTCGACATGTCCACTTCATCTGCGCCCAGCAAATACAAAACATCCAGCTCACCAGCTGCCGCAGCATCCACCATTTCAGGAGCAGACTTGCCCTTCTCTCCAGGAACAAGCCCCAGATCCAGGCCGGCAACCCGAGCGGCGGCAGTGTGAAGGACGTTAAACCCGTTCCAGTCTTCTGACACCATGCCAAAATCATCGGCAACTTTTTTGGCCAAAGCCAAAATGGCGTCCCCGTCACTGCGTGCCAAAGCGCCTTGTCCGATAATAATCATCGGACGTTCTGCTTTTTTCAGGATCTTGGCAAAAGAATGTTTTCCATCAGCAACTTCTTTCAAAGTCGCAGCACCGGCTCCCAAATACTCATGGGCATAGGTCAGATTGGTTTCTTCGCCAATCAGCGCAATTGGGAAATTTCCTTTTTTCCAACGCTTACGAATTCTAGCGTTGATGAGGGATGCTTCTACCCGAGGGTTTGACCCAACAATGAGAAGCGCATCCGCGTCTTCGATCCCAGAAATTGTTGAATTAAACAGATACGCACTGCGTGTCGCCGTAGACAGCTTTGCACCGTCCTGGCGACAATCGATGTTGGTCACACTGTAGGCATCCATCAGATCCTTCAGCGCTTTCATACTTTCAGCACAGGCAAGATCCCCGGCAATCGCCCCGATTTTTGAGGCTTCTGTCCCGTTCAGCTTTTCAGCAGCCAGTTCAAGAGCTTCGTTCCAGCCCACGGCTTGCAACTTACCGTCTTTGCGCACATAAGGCGTATCAAGACGTTGGGTTTTTAAACCATCATAGGAAAAACGAGAACGATCAGACAGCCACTCTTCGTTAATGTCTTCATTGAGACGCGGCAGGATGCGCATGACTTCCTGACCTTTACTGTCGATGCGAATGCTGGCGCCAACTGCATCCAGTGTATCCACACTTTCAGTTTTACTTAACTCCCACGGACGGGCCGTGAACGCATAAGGTTTAGACGTCAAGGCACCAACGGGGCATAAGTCTATGATATTGCCGGATAATTCCGAATTCAGAGCCTGTTCAAGATACGTCGCAATTTCCATGTTTTCGCCGCGATTTATTGCGCCGAGCTCCTCCACTCCAGCCACTTCTGTGGCAAAACGAACACACCGGGTGCAATGAATACACCGGGTCATGGTCATACTAATCAGCGGGCCCATGTTCTTATTGGTGACAGCGCGTTTACTTTCCAGATAGCGACTGTTTCCAGAACCGTAAGCCATTGACTGGTCCTGAAGATCACATTCACCGCCCTGATCGCAAATCGGACAATCCAAAGGATGGTTGATCAACAGGAATTCCATGGCGCCTTCGCGCCCATTCTTCACTTTTTCCGTGTTGGTATGGATAACCATGCCATCGCCAGCCGGCATTGCACAGGATGCAACCAGCTTGGGAGCTTTTTCCATTTCCACAAGGCACATCCGGCAGTTCCCTGCAATGGAGAGCCGCTCGTGGTAACAAAAACGGGGGATTTCCGCGCCGGCTTCTTCACAAGCCTGCAGGATTGTCGTTCCGTTCTCAACTGTGACTTCTACGCCATCTACTGTCAGTGTCGGCATTCTTCGCTCCTTAAGTAGCGTGCCAATCAGGCCGCTTTCACGGCTTTTCTATTTTTGATACGCTCTTCCACCACGGGGCGGAAATGTCGAATCAGACCCTGGATTGGCCATGCCGCTGCGTCACCGAGAGCGCAGATTGTATGACCTTCAATTCGTTTGGAAATATTGATCAGCATGTCGATCTCTTCCAGTTCAGCATCGCCGGATACGAGACGTTGCATGATACGCCACATCCAGCCAGTCCCTTCCCGGCACGGTGTACACTGACCGCAACTTTCATGTTTATAAAAATGAGCAAGTCGCTCAATTGCTGCGATAATATCTGTGGATTTATCCATAACGATCACGGCCGCAGTGCCAAGTCCGCTCTGTACTTCGCGCAAGCTGTCAAAATCCATCAAAACTGTATCGCAAATGTCTTTCGGCAACATGGGTACAGAGGATCCGCCAGGAATGATCGCCAGCAGGTTATCCCAGCCACCCCGAACACCGCCCGCATGTTTTTCAATGAGTTCCTTCAAAGGAATACCCATTTCTTCTTCTACATTGCAGGGATTATTCACATGCCCCGAGATACAGAAAAGTTTGGTTCCTGTATTATTGGGACGGCCAAGGCTGGCGAACCAATCAGCGCCACGGCGCAGGATTTCAGGTCCAACAGCAATACTTTCAACATTGTTGACAGTAGATGGACAGCCCCATGCCCCTACATTCGCAGGAAAAGGTGGTTTCAATCGTGGCTGACCCTTGTTGCCTTCGAGACTTTCAAGCAAAGCCGTTTCTTCGCCGCAGATATAAGCCCCTGCCCCGCGATGAACATAGATATCAAAGTCAAATCCGCTGCCGCAGGCATTTTTACCAATCAGGCCATCTGCATAGGCTTCCTGAATGGCTTCATTCAGATGAATGGCTTCATTGACAAATTCGCCGCGTATATAAATGTAAGTAGCGACTGCACGCATTGCAAAGCCCGCAACAAGGCAGCCTTCCAAAAGACGATGCGGATCAAATCGCATAATCTCCCTGTCTTTACAAGTTCCCGGCTCGGATTCGTCAGCGTTCACAATCAGGTAATTGGGACGGCCATCTGATTCTTTAGGCATGAAAGACCATTTAAGACCAGTTGGAAAACCGGCGCCGCCGCGTCCTCGCAGTCCACTGTCTTTAATTTGTTGAATAATCCCGTCTTGGCCAAGTTCCAGTAATTTTTTGGTGCCATCCCAGATGCCACGGGATTTTGCGCCTGCAAGACGCCAATCATGTTGGCCATAGAGATTGGTAAAGATACGATCCTGGTCTTTAAGCATCAGGCATCCCCCGTCTTATTCAACAATGTGGTTGGGCCACCCTCAGGTGCAGAATTGATCCGGTCAATTTGCGGGCCGTGATCAGGTACGTCATCTTTGGCCAGCTTATCAAGGAGGGATTCAAAATTTTCTGCATTCAGATCTTCGTAAAAATCATCATTCACCTGAACGACGGGCGCATTAACGCATCCCCCGAGGCATTCCACTTCCAATAAGGTGAATTTACCGTCTTCCGTGGTTTCCCCATTGTGAATGCCAAGCTTACTTTCACAAACCTTGGCAAGCGCATCGCTGCCGCGTAGCCAACAAGGTGTCGTCCGGCAAAGCTGGAGGAAATATTTTCCAACGGGCTTTAAATTATACATGGTGTAGAAAGTCGCGACTTCCAGCACTCTCATATAGGGAATGCTGAGATATTTTCCTACATATTCAAGGACTTCCTTGGAAAGCCAGTTCTCATTTTGCCGTTGAGCCAGATCCAGCAACGGCATAACAGCACTTTGCTGACGCCCCTCTGGATATTTGGCAATAAAGACTTTCGCCTTTTCAATATTTTCGGACGTGAACTCAAACGCTTTGCCCGTCGCAATTACCTGACTCATCGGTCAACCTCACCGAAAACAATATCCAAACTACCCAAAATAGCAGATGCATCCGCCAGCATGTGGCCGGTTGTCATCATGTCCATTGCCTGCAAATGCGCAAATCCGGGGGCTCTAATTTTACATCTATAGGGTTTACTGGAACCGTCAGACACCAGATAAACTCCGAACTCACCCTTCGGGGCTTCAATCGCAGTA
>JAESPT010000301.1 GCA_016765515.1 Sneathiella sp.
ACCAAGACTATCTGCAACCATGCAGGCATGCTGACCGCCCGCACCGCCAAAGGAGGTTAGCACATAGTCGGAAACATCATAGCCTCGTTGTACGGAGACTTTCTTTATCGCATTTGCCATATTTTCAACGGCAATCAGAAGGAACCCTTCGGCAACATCTTCTGCGGACCGGTTCTGTCCTGTCGCTTGATTAATTTCCGCTGTAAGGGCCGTGAATTTCATTTTAACGATGTCCACATCCAAAGGCTGATCTGCATTTGGACCAAAAACTTTTGGAAAAAATTCTGGATTGAGCTTACCCAACATAACATTGCAATCTGTGACCGTGAGCGGACCATCTTTGCGATAGCAAGCAGGTCCAGGATTGGCCCCGGCGCTTTCCGGTCCCACGCGGAACCGCGATCCATCGAAATGAATGATTGAGCCCCCCCCAGCTGCCACCGTATTAATCAACATCATGGGCGCGCGCATGCGTATGCCCGCGACTTCTGTTTCAAAGGTGCGTTCATATTCACCAGCAAAATGAGATACATCTGTGGAGGTTCCGCCCATATCAAAGCCAATGACTTTGTCAAATCCAGCAAGGGCTGATGTCCGAACCATGCCAACAACGCCGCCAGCTGGCCCCGATAAAATGGCGTCTTTTCCTTGAAAGAAGTTGGCATCCGTGAGGCCGCCGTTGGATTGCATGAACATGAGGCGTGTCTTGCCCAGTTCCGCTTCCACCTGGTCTACATATCGCCGGAGGATTGGCGACAAATAAGCATCGACAACAGTTGTATCTCCGCGACTGACCAGTTTCATCAGTGGGCTGGTTTCGTGGCTTGTTGATATTTGTGTGAAACCGATTTCTTGCGCGAGCTTGGAAAGTTCTCTTTCATGATCTGGGTAACGATATCCATGCATCAGGACAATAGCGCAGGCTCTTATGCCCTTGTCATATGCGGTTTGCATGTCTTGTTTAGCCATTTCGCCATCAAGTGGGGTTATCAACTTGCCCCGTGCACCAACCCGCTCTTTGGCTTCGACAACAGTTTCATAAAGCATCTCTGGCAGCTGGATATGAAGGTCGAAGAGACGCGGGCGTGTTTGGTATCCAATCCGCAAGCTGTCCTTAAAGCCGGCGGTGATTACCAGAAGCGTGCGTTCGCCTTTACGCTCCAGCAAAGCATTCGTCGCCACCGTTGTTCCCATTTTGACAGCACTTATCAGGTCTGTTGGAATAGAGGCGTCAGGATTAAGTTTCAACATGTCCCGGATGCCCTGAATAGCAGCATCTTTATATTGTTCCGGATTTTCGCTGAGAAGTTTATGTGTTTTGATGTGACCATCTGGATCTCTGGCGACTAAATCTGTGAAGGTTCCTCCACGATCCACCCAAAATTGCCATTTATCTTTATTATTCTTTGGCGAAGATAGTCCCATGAATACCAATCCAGTCTAAATAGAATATCAATTTGATTTAAAAGAGAGTTAGCTCATTTGGTGGGGCTTTCCAACGACCTTTTTGCTGAGGCGTTCATAAGCTGGATGTCTAACGGTCAAATTACGGTATATACCTGTTGAATTTCCTGGATTCCTTTCAGGTGAAATTTGCCGACTAGTTTCGAAGATATTTTCAAATTATCTGCAAATTCTTCTGATATCAAAAGAGGATCTCCTGTTTGCTTCGTCAGCTCCTCCAATCGGGAGGTCAAATTGACTGCTGGCCCAATAACGGTAAAGTCGAGCCGGTCTATTGCGCCTACATTTCCGAAAATGACTTGTCCGAAATGTAAACCAATACCAAACTGGATCTCGGGTTTTGTTTGATCCCGACGTTCAGTATTTTGATGTTTAAACTGTTCGAAACTTTCTTGAGCTGCTGTTAAGGCGGCGGTGCATGCCATGGTTGAGTTTATGTCTTCATCAACGGGAAAAATAACCAGAACGGCATCCCCGATGAATTTTAGGATTTCGCCGTGATGTTTGCCAATGATGTCAGATATGGTTTGGAAATAGGTATTTAGGAGGCTAAAAATTTCTTCTTTGTCATATTGCTCAGACATTCCTGAATAATTTCTAAGGTCACTGAACCACAGAGCTGCTTTAATTATTTCCCCGTCACCCCGTTGGATGTTGCCATTCATCACTTTGGCTCCAGATCGGTGACCAATATAGGTGTCCAGCAAGGAAATCGCGATTTTTCGAGTGGCGTGAACTTCAATAATTGGACCAATAAAACCAATTAATCTTTCCAAGTCGGCAAGTTGACTTTCAGAAAAACCGTTTCCGGTGTTGGTCACATAGGAAATAATTGCGGCGGAACCATCAGAAAAATCCAAAGGCAACATAACATAATCGGTGAATCCTAATGCGGCTTGTTCAAACAAAACCTCATGATCCGTTTTCGGATCAAGGCTGTTCAGTCTTCTTCTAAAAATTGCATGATGCTGATGAACCCATTCAGCAGGGCTGCCATAGTAGCTAGCAGAACTGCTTATACCATGCTCACCGCCCCATAGGCGTGGGATCCCTTCAGACTCAGTCCAAGTATACGCCCAAAATTCCATTTGCGGATGAATGGTCCGAAACCCAATGCGGAGGCGGGAAATGGGAATGCCCGTTTCGTTCAATTTTCGGCAGAGTTCATTTACAAAAATCAGGGCATCGGGTATTAGTCGACCTTTTTTTAACAACCAGTCTTCTATATCTTTCACAATAGGTCTTTCTGATATGTTAACAACTCTTTATTAAGTATCGGGGTATTGGACAAACACATCAAGTTTAGCCTGTTCAGTGAAAGATTTTAATTGAAATGGTGTATTGAACCGGATTGTCTCGGCGTGAGAAGTCCTGTGGTACTAATTGTATAATTTAGTAATTCAATATTATTATTTTCAGGTTTTAGAGGGGACGGCCGTATGGCTCATAAAGGAATAATTCTTGCTGGGGGGACGGGATCTCGGTTGCATCCGTTGACCCTTGGTGTCAGCAAACAGCTGATGCCGGTTTATGATAAACCCATGATTTATTATCCGCTGACGACCCTTATGTTGGCGGGAATTCGAGAAATCCTCATTATTACAACCCCTGAAGAACAGTCGTCGTTTAAACGATTACTCGGCCATGGAGAGAAATGGGGCATAGAAATCACCTACACGGTTCAACCGTCTCCAGATGGACTGGCACAAGCATTTATTCTCGGTGAAGAGCATATTGGAGATAATTCTTCAGTCCTTATTTTAGGCGATAATATATTTTATGCCGCTCAATTTACACAACTTCTGGAAAATGCGAGTGCGCGCGAGGAGGGAGCAACTGTATTTGGTTATCATGTTTCAAATCCCTCAGCCTATGGGGTCGCGGAATTTGACGAAATGGGTAAAGTTATTGGCGTTGAGGAAAAACCGGAAAACCCAAAATCAAACTTTGCAATAACAGGTCTGTATTTCTACGACAGTCAAGTCGTTGAATTTGCTAAGCATCTGAAACCAAGCGCGCGCGGTGAATTGGAAATCACAGACCTGAACCGGCTCTATCTGGAGAGAGGGCAATTGCAGATGGAATTTTTGGGACGGGGAAGCGCCTGGCTTGACACAGGAACCCATGACCATTTGATGGAAGCGTCTTCATTTGTGCAGACTATTGAAAAAAGGCAGGGGCTTAAAATCGCGTGCCCTGAAGAAATAGCCTTTCAGCGGGGTTACATTTCGCCATTACAGTTGGAAAAACTTGCGGCACCTTTAATGAAAAGTGGATACGGAGAATATTTACTCTCCTTATTGAAATGACAAAAGGCCAGCAAATTAATTTTGCTGGCCTTCGATTTGAGTTTTCAAGAAGAATTAAATGAAGTCATTACGTTGAAGATAGTTGATAATTGTTTCAGCAGCGGCTTCCGCAGATTGATTGGCCCCATCAATAATGATTTCAGCATTTTGTGGCCGTTCATATTCTGAATCAATTCCAGTAAAGTTCTTGATTTCACCGGCACGTGCTTTTGCATAGAGGCCTTTGATATCTCGTCTCTCACAAATTTCCAGGGATGTATCGATAAAGACCTCCAGAAATTCGCCTTCTTCCACAAGATTTCTAGCCATCTGGCGTTCACTTCTGAATGGGGAGATAAAGGAAACAAGAGTGATTAGACCGGCATCAACAAAGAGTTTTGATGTTTCGCCCACACGGCGAATATTTTCTACGCGATCGGCGTCAGTGAAACCCAGATCTTTGTTTAGACCATGGCGAACGTTATCTCCATCCAGCAAATAGGTATGCTTGTTTAAAGAATGAAGCTTCTTTTCCACTAAATTCGCAATGGTAGATTTTCCAGAGCCAGATAATCCTGTAAACCAAAGAATTGACGCTTTTTGCGTTTTCTGCGTTGCACGCGCTTCTTTGTGAATGTCTACAGACTGCCAATGAATATTTTCGGCTCGGCGCAGAGCGAAATCGATGACACCCGCCCCAACAGTTGCATTGGTGAAGCGATCAATCAGGATAAAGGAGCCTGTTTCTCTATTCTCATTGTAAGGATCAAAGGATACCGGCTTATCGAGAGCAAAATTACAAATACCAATTTCGTTAAGTGAAAGTGTTTTTGCCGCAGTATGTTCAAGCGTGTTCACATTCACCTTATATTTTAATTTACTCACGCGAGCAGATGTTGTGTTGGTTCCAATTTTTATTAAATAATTTCTACCTGGAAGAAGTTCTTCTTCATTCATCCAGACAAGTTTGGCTTCAAATTGGTCTGCAGTTGTTGCGCGCTCCTGAAGAGCACACAGCAAATCGCCGCGGCTGATATCAATCTCATCTTCAAGTGTAAGAGTCACAGCTTGACCAGCATAAGCTGTGTCTAAATTTCCATCATAAGTAACAATGTCTTTTACAATGCTCGATTGACCGGAAGAAGGTTCAACGATTCCGTCACCTTCTTTTATACTGCCGCTTGCAATAGTTCCTGAAAAACCACGAAAGTCCAAGTTAGGTCGATTAACCCATTGAACGGCCATGCGAAAGGGTTTTGTTTCCAGATCTTCGTCAATTTGAACGGTTTCCAAATGTGACATAATTGTCGGACCATTATACCAGGAGGTATTTTCACTTTTGGATATTATATTGTCGCCATTTAACGCAGAAAGTGGAATTGGCAGTATTGTTTCGAAGTTAAGTTGGTTCGCGAAACTTTCGTAATTTGCGG
>JAESPT010000302.1 GCA_016765515.1 Sneathiella sp.
AAAGCAGCCAAAGCGACGGGCGGTGTAATCATAGACATCATGCCAAAATACAGGACAAACATGTGGGCCGCGATGGGTTCTACACCCACTTCAACCAGCGCAGGCGCAACGAGTGTTGCGAGCAGAACATACACACCTACTGTTGGCATTCCCATGCCCAAAATGACGCTGATCACTGCCGCGATAATCAGCAGAAAAATTATATTGCCGCCGCCCAAATCAACCAGACTTAACGTCAAGCCGAAACCAAGGCCGGAGAGATTGAGAACACCGATAACAATACCGGCTCCTGCGCAGATCAAAATTAGGTCTGTCACGCCCTGACCCGTTTTTGCCAGAGCCGTCATCAGATCCCCCAGTTTCATTTTCGACCCTTTGTAACCGATCAGGAAACTGGTGCAAAGCAGCACTGCCGTCGCCAAAAGAACACTGGCGGCGGGGCTTAAATTAAACTTGAACAGTGCAACGATGAGAACCACGAAGGGGACAGGAAAATGCCACCCTGTCGCCAATACCTGTCGTATTGGCAAAATATCTGCCTCATCGATCCTTTTGACTCCTTGATTAGCCGCTTCCAGATCGACCTGCAGGAATAACGTAAAGAAATAGAGGAAAGCAGGAAAGGCCGCGGCCATCACAACGTCCGAATAGGGAATTTCCAGAAATTCTGCCATCAGAAAGGCGGCCGCCCCCATGATAGGGGCATCAATTGCCCACCAGTTGAGGCGACAGCTTCAATAGCCGCAGCAACGCGGGCACGATAACCAGATTTCGTCATCAACGGGATCGTGATGACCCCAGTAGTCGCAACGTTAGAAACCGCACTCCCCGAAATTGACCCGAATAAGGCGGAGGCAACAACAGCGATTTTTGCAGATCCACCCCGAAAGCGGCCCATCAAGGACACAGAAAGGTCCGTGAAAAAATCACTGCCGCCGGACTTTGACAAGATTTGACCAAAGAAAATAAAAGGAATGACAATCGTCGCCCCGACGATCAGTGGTAATCCCAGTATTCCATTGGAATCCAGCCCAAGATAGAGAAACAACCTGGAAAAAGAGACTTGTCGCCCGGAGAGTTGTCCGGGGATTAAATGTCCAAACATTCCAAATAGAACGAAAGAAAGAATGACGATGGTCAGGGGCCACCCCACCATCCGCCTTAGACCCTCAATCACAAGCAGGACAATAATAGAACTGATAACCACCAGATGCACGGGGGAATAACTAAGTTCGTTCACCAGGGATGCAAAGAAAACAGCGATATAGACGCTTATAGTGATGCTGAGAAAAGCCGCGAGCGCATCATACCAAAGAACGCCTTTTGATTTGTCTCCTTTTTGAGACGTTAGCAGAAAGGTAAAGGCTATGGTTAAGCCCAGAATTATGGCTAAGAATTGTTCCGTATACAGGACCAGTCCCATTTTCCGATGAAGATCCCCAGCCCAGCCCAAAGCAATCAAGGTTAACGTTGTCCCCATGATTTTAAGAAGTCGAGCTCTCAAATCCGGCGACATGATGTCGCCGGAAAAAAGGAATGTGCCAAGTTGCTGCATCTGAATACCTGCTACTTTTAAAGTTTCGTCAGTTTAACGGCCATATCCTTAGTTTTACTGAGGTAGAAGCCCGGCTTCCTTATAAAAGCGGACGGCACCGGCGTGATATTTTACAGGCAGGTTTTTTGCCATCTTATCAGCATGAAATCCACGAAAAATACCGAAGGATCGGATCAAAGATTTCTTGTTGTCATGTAAGGCTTTTGTCACCGCATACACCACGTCATCTGAGACATGTTTACCTGCAAGGAGCAGATAATCATAAGTAATTGCCGGTGTTGGCTGTTCAACGCCCACAGTTCGTTCTGTCGGTTTGACTGTCGTGATATAGACCGAACTTGCATGATTGCGGGCAGCGCTTAGCGACGCGTCGTTATCATCAATGGGCAGCAGTCTTAAACCATCAACCTTGGCGGAAACTTGCGCGACCTTTCCGGCACCAATTCCAAAGAAAAAAGCATCGGTCTTGCCTGTTGCAAAATCATCCGCAGCACGAGCAATATTGGGGACGGGCACGCCCTCAACGTCATCCGTGCTGATACCGCCAGCGGCCAGAATGGAATTAGTAACCGAATTAATCATTGCCTGACTGGCATAATCAACGGGAAGAGATCGTCCTCTTAAATCCTTGAAACTGTTAATTTCGGAATATTTACGGACAAAAAATCCAACCCGAAGAGGGAAGATCACGGCAACGACTCGAAGATTTGGATTAGGTCGTCCCTCAAAAACAATACGACCATCGACGGCGGCACTCGTCTCAATCACGTTGGCCAGGCCGAAATCCATTTCACCGTTGTTAATCTGCGGCACCACTTGCGTCGTACCACTAAACGGTTGGACGCGCAGTTGAAAGTCAGTCGTTTTGGAGACAACTTTTGAAATGGCGGCTCCGGCTGAATAGGTGATTGTTCCCTGAGACATGGTGCCGACACCAAAATTTTCGGCATTCGCAGTCCCAACAAAGAGTGTTCCCAACGCCGCTGCGGCGATAAGTGATTTAGTAAATTTCATTTCTTTCCTCCGTTTTCTCCATGATGACAGTAATCTTGAGATTAATTTTGGGGAGAGTTATGTCCCTAAAAGGGTCTCTCCTCCGCGGTTTATGTTTAAGAATATTCAGTACCACCTGATATTCAGATCAACCGTCCCGGTTCACATTTAAATTAAACCGCATCAGGCTGATTTTCAGGCAAAGCGCCCTTAAATGCATCTAACGTCAAGGCATGCTCAAAAATACGTTTCAACGTTGGTAAATGATCAACAGAAGCATTGAACCGCCGACCATTAACAATTTGCGGTATCAAGCACATATCGGCGAGACCCGGCTCATCACCAAAACAGAATTTTCCTGTAAAGGAGCTTTCCTCCAGGGTTTTTTCCAGTGATGCCAATTCCACATTCATCCAGTGGCAGAACCAATCAGCAATCTCTTCTTCTGAATGACCAAGCGGATCTTTCAAATAACCGAGAATACGTAAATTATTTATGGGGTGGATATCACAGGCAATACGATTTGCCAGGGATCGCACATAGGCTGCCTGCACTGGATCCTCGGGTAAGAAGCGGGGCGCCGGATGCGTTGCATCGAGATAGTCCAATATAGCCATGGACTGAGTCAAAACCGTGCCACACGGCAGTTCAAGTGCCGGTACCAACCCCTGATTATTCAATTCAAGATAATCGGGCCCTCGCTGCTCTCCCTTTCGTAATATGTAGGTTTTCTGATCAAAGGGAATTCCTTTCAGGTTCAGCGCAATGCGCACCCGAAAGGATGTAGAGCTTCTAAAAAAACCATGCAGAATATATTTTTTATCAGCCATTGAGATTATTCCGGATTTGAAATTTTCAGATCAATGGATCCAATGCCGTCAATTCCCCCGTGCAGCACATCACCGGCGACAACGGGACCAACCCCCGCTGGCGTGCCTGTATAGATTAAATCGCCCGGTTCGAGGTGATAGAAACCGGAAAGATGCTCAATAATTTCCTCTACCGACCAGATCAGTTGAGAGAGGTCTGCATCTTGCTTTATGCTGCCGTTAGCAGATAAATGAATATGCCCGGTACCTTTATATTCAACGTCTTTCGCTCGGCGAATTGGGGAGATCACTGCGCTTTGCTCAAAATCTTTTCCCAAATCCCACGGACGCCCTTTTTCGCGGGCAACTAACTGCAAATCACGTCGTGTCATATCCAACCCGCATGCATATCCATACACATAATCAAAGGCGTCTGCAGATTTCACGCGAAATGCTGGCTTTCCGATCGCGACAACAAGTTCCATTTCGTAATGGTAATTTTCGGTGCCAGGAGGATAAGGAATTTCAGTCCCGGTTGGCACAATACTGCTTGCTGCCTTGGTAAAATAAAAAGGGGCTTGGCGATCTACTGCAACCCCCATTTCAGCGGCGTGGGCCTCATAATTTCGACCAACACAAAAGATCCGGCGAACAGGATAGAGTTCAGAGGTGCCCTCTACAGGAACGGTTGGGACTGATGGCTCGGGAAATAAGTATTGCATGTCGTCTTCGCTCCTAAATTTATACGGAAAACTGTTCATAAATGCCAAGTTTACGATGCAGGGGCGCATCATCTATCACAATCAGATAGGCTGGTTTTTTTGATGATTTATTCAAAACATTAACGCGTGCATGTGTTGGAATGGCGAGAGTATCCCGTTGCTGCCAATCGAGAGTTTTACCATCAACCTCACAGCTCCCCTCTCCTTCAATTATATGAAAAACAGAGGAACAAGATCGCCGTGTATAAGTAATCTGTTCACCGGGGCGCAGCTTTATTGCGGAAAAGCCTAAGATGGGCAAACATTCAGCCCCTGTTTCTGGATTAACGTATGCCAGCTGAACAGTCTGATTCATTGGAATGCTCTGCGACAAATCGTTGA
>JAESPT010000303.1 GCA_016765515.1 Sneathiella sp.
GACACAATTGGTGTCCCCTTCTTCATTCACATTGAGAAAGTGATGTCCACGATATCGGGGGAAAGGAACCCATGTTTCCTTATCCGGATATTGTTCAGTAATCGGTTTGGAAATCATATAGCTGAACGTCAAAGACAGTCCGCTCGCCAGATCACGAAAAAAAGCCCAACCGATCCATTGGGACACTAATTGCACTGGCTTGATTTTCAAAACATCTGTCAAGGCATCAATTCCTCTATATCACCTATTGAGTTAGGACACGAACAGACCACTGACAAGTATATTGGCTAAGGATAGTGGGAGTAGAACCTTCCATCCAATGCTCATCAGCTGATCATAGCGATAGCGCGGAAACGTGAAACGAAACCACATAAACAACCAGATAAAAAAGCCAACTTTGAGGGCAAACCAAATGAAAGACGGTAAGGGAATTAGGAAGTCATTCCAGCCGCCAAAGAAAAGAATAACGGTAAGCGCCGCCATAAAAACAACGATCAGATATTCGCTGATCATAAATAAGGAAAACCGCATACCGCTATATTCTGTATGATATCCGGCCCCAAGATCGCCTTCAGCTTCGGCAAGATCAAAGGGTATCCGTTGGGCTTCTGCGAGGCCCGCGATGAAAAACACCAAAAATCCCAGCGGCTGGTATACCACATTCCAAACGTCTGACTGCGCCTCGACAATGGAGACCAAACTCATGGAATGGGCCAGCATCACCACCCCCACGACAGCAAAACCCATTGGAATTTCGTAAGAAATCATCTGGGCGCATGTTCGCAAAGACCCTAAAACCGCATATTTACTGTTGGATGCCCACCCTCCAAGGATAACGGCGAATACATGAATTCCGGACACCGCCAAAACATAGAGCAGGGCAACATTCATATCCGCTAGATAAAGAGTAATCTCCTGACCGAACAATGTGAAGGAGCTGCCAATGGGGATTGCTACAAAGAGGGCAAAGGTTGCGACCAATGTTACAATCGGGGCCAATGTGAATAAAAACCGATCGGCCTCGTCCGGAATATGATCTTCCTTGGTCAGCAACTTAATGCCATCGGCGATAGGCTGCAAAAGACCATGCCAGCCGACCCGCATCGGGCCTAATCGTTGTTGAATATGACCCGCTATTTTTCGTTCCAGCCAAGTCAAGGGAATTGGCAGGATCAACAAGACAACAATAACAACAATTATCTTAAGGATAAGCACGAACAGCGGGATCAGTTCTTCCATAGCCAATGTCACCTCGCACCAAACTGGAAACAGGATAACGAATTCTGCTATAAATCTTCATTTGATGCGGCTCAGCGCAACACTGAGGAACTATCAAAAACTGTCAGAAAATACGATTGCGCAACTATCATCGCATCTACTAGAAAATCTAAAGATAGACAAACACTATAAATCAACGCTGCAATCACTACAGATTGCCTACAGACATAACTATAATTTAAATAAATGTAATATAATAATTTTCAATTGGCTAGTTAAAGAATGATTTATTGATATTCATTGTTCAAATAATTCATATTATTTGCATACATTCTATATATTAGAGAAAATTAAATTAATTTGAGTAATGTAACAAAACTTGATAGAATTATTTTTACAACTGATGAAAATCCGCGAGAAACACTAAAATAGTTTGAAAATCTCAATTCTGAACCATTTTGGTATCTACCATAGATTGGTATAATTTTCGGATCATGCTCTTGGACGGATTTAGTTATGGATGAAATTATACGCGCTGAAGTTGTTGGTTTAGTTCGTTATGTGGAGCGGCTAAAGCTGGAAATTGCCAAAATGGCGCAAGGTCGTGACGTTGAGGAGTCCAATTTTCAAACCATGTCGGCCCAATTGGATGCCATTGTCAAATCAACAGAACAATCCTCCAATGTCATCATGGAGGCCAGCGAAAAGATCCTCAGTGCAGCCAATCAGTTGGACGAAGAACTTTCTAAAGAAGAACGACAAAAATCCCATGTTGAAATATGTGCGCGGGCAATCGATATTATTGAAGCCTGCAGCTTTCAGGATCTAGCCGGCCAACGGGTTACAAAAATCCTTCACTCCCTACATTTTGTCGAGGAGCGTGTGGACAAAATGATCAAGGTTTGTGGATCCGATGCGATTAATGAACTGATCGGGGATATTCCCGAAGCAACTGTAGCTGAAGGCGACGTTGAGATGGAAGGTCCCGCTCTTGAAGGAGAGGGAATTTCTCAAGAAGAAATCGATGCGCTCTTTGATTGAGCGCTAATAATTATTTGGTGACTAGAAAAATTAGTCCTCTCTCATTAATTTACAGGGAAGATCAGAGGGCGATTTAATGACGCGGGCTAAAACTCTGATAGTTGTCGTCAGGCGCGCAAGTTAAGTCAATTTCTGCAAAAATGAAGCGTCTTAAAACCACCTCGATACTCGCGAACTTCGTCTGCCAAATTTTCGGGCTCTGTAGAATTCAATGCCTTCGCTACCAATTTCGACAATTTTGGAATGTCTGTTTCAGTGACACCCCAACGCACCAGTTCCGGAGTTCCGATCCGCAATCCATTTAAATCTCCGGCCACCGGATCAATCGGCAACCCGATACCGCAGGCAAGAAAACCTGCTTTTCTAAGTGCTTTTGAAGCCGTTTGACCACCGCCATATTGGCCTGCCTCAATGGCAAATTGATGGGACATAGTAAAGCCTTGTTTTTCACCAAAAACTGGAACGCCCTCCGCGTTCAAAGCTTTGGCAAAAGTTTGAGCGACACGAACCATTTCTTCTGCATAGCTTTGTCCGTAATCCTGCCAATCCAGCATGGTCAGGGCAAGGGCGGCTGATTTCCCTGCATCAAAATTTGCCGTCATTCCGGGGAACGCAATGACGTCTAGGCTTTCCGCAATTTCTGCATCGTTGGTGACAATCAAGCCACCGGCCGGTCCTGCAAGGCTTTTATAGGTACTCATCGTCATAAGATGAGCCCCCTCCCTCAACGGATTGGGCCAGGCGCCTCCCGCGATCATTCCGCACTGATGCGCGGCATCAAACAGTACCTTTGCCCCCGCTTCATCGGCGATCTCCCGTACCTTGCTCACCGGATGGGGGAAAAGATTTAGGCTACCGCCAACCGTGATCAATTTGGGCTTCAGTTTATGGACCATTAGACGGAGTTCTTCGATATCGAGCGAGTATCCATCGGCATCCACCGGGGCGTCGTACGTTTTAAGACCGAAGAGCCCCGCACACCCTGCGCTGTGATGCGTAACATGACCACCAATAGAAGGCGGCGGAGCAATAATGACATCTCCGGGTTTGCAGATTGCCATGAACCCATAAAGATTGGCCATTGCACCGGATGCAACTCGTATTTCCGCAAATTTTGCCTGAAACACTTCGGCGCAGAGCTCTGCAGCAATCACCTCAATTTCTTCGATGGCTTCCAGTCCCATTTCATATTTGTCGCCAGGATATCCAAGGGATGGACGGGATCCCAAACCTTTTGCTAGAACAGCTTCCGCCTTTGGGTTCATCACATTTGTTGCAGGATTTAGGTTGAAACACTCTTCTTCGTGAATTTCACGGTTACGATCCACCAAATGATCGATACGTGCCGATATTATGTTTGTATTAGCTTTCGAGGTTTGCTCAGCAATCTGCTGAATGAAATCTTCATTTCCGCTTGGAACCCATGGCCGGTGTCTGAGTGCTGTCATAAAATCTTCCTTATGCTTTCCAGAAGAAAAACAAAATATATTCCCTATCGCAACTCATATTTGCTATTTAATAGGCGTAGAAAAACTATGGGTCAATTATGCCAGTCTCTCCTCTCCGTCCTAAAGGACCACCCCTCAATGCCTTACGGGCCTTTGAAGCCGCTGCTCGCTTGGGTGGTTTTTCTCTTGCCGCAGAGGAACTTTGCGTCACTCCAGGCGCAATTGCCCAGCATATAAAGGCCGTTGAAGCGTGGGTAGGTGTTCCGCTTTTTGAAAGGCGCTCACAAGGTGTCGCCTTAACAGCTGTGGGTGTTCGTGTCTTACCAGACTTTATTGCCGCTTTTGATCGTCTGGGAGCAGCTGTGCATAATTTGAAAACGAAAACAGCACCGCAAGACATTAGTATCGCGACATTACCGAGTATTGCGCACCTTTGGTTGTCGCCGCGCCTTCCAGCAATTCGGGAGAGGACACCCAATATTACAATTTCTGTGACAGCGTTGGAAAATACTCCCAATATGTCGAGGGAACCCTATGATCTCGCTCTATTCTTCGAAAAATTACCGATAAATCCTCAATCAATTTCGCTTGGACCGGATATTATATTCCCCGTCTGTACACCTGCTCTCGCTAAACGGCTACAACGCCTATCCGACCTTGAAACCGTTCCCTGCCTTCGAGATGCCACCTGGTCTGGTGATTGGAACCTTTGGTTGAAATCTGTTGCCCCTGCCAACCAGGTGCAGGTGAACGGTCCCTCTTATTCACTGTATGCCCTTGCTCTTGA
>JAESPT010000304.1 GCA_016765515.1 Sneathiella sp.
CATGGCGGGCCGCTTCGGTTTTTCGCGCAAATGCCCCCTTAAATCCAGCAATGCGATCCGCTATGTCCGCTTCTGTTCCCTGGAAACTAATCTGAACATGAGAAAGGCCCGCGTTTTTCAACTCTTCCACGCGATTTTTAGTGAGAGAAACCGCCGCTGTAATTAGGTTGCAATATAAGCCCAATCCTTCTGCATGATTGATTAACTCAGCGAGATCAGGACGGAGCGTAGGTTCACCACCAGAAAAATGAATTTGCAGGATCCCAAGGTCTTTCGCTTCGCTCAAGACTCTTTTCCAGGTTGTGGTATCCAACTCTTCCGACCGTGCGTCCAATTCCAAGGGATTTGAACAATAAGGACAACTGAGCGGACAACGATGGGTGAGTTCTGCCAACAATGCCAAAGGAGGCGCGACGGTTGTCATAAATCCAGGACTCCTTTAACCACAAGGTCGGCAAGGAGTTCCTTGACATCCTCTTCGATTGCCTGCTTCGGTGCATCAAATTTAGCGGCCAAATCTTGAACGATTTCACTCAGGCACGCGCCCGTGCATCGCTGCAAGATCTCGCCTGCAATGTCATCCAACATGAAAACGCGTTCTGGGGCCAGAACCATCCAGGTTTTTCGAGTCTCATCGAACGAAAGCCTGACACCTGCGGCGAGTTTAGGTTGACAGTCAATTGTAATGTCTGCAGGTCCCAATAAAGCACCTCACACGTCATCGCCATCAGAAATAGAAATAGAAATTTCCAATAAATTAATAAGCAATGACTAAATCAATGAAACCTTACATATCCGCGCAAAAGTAGCCGTTGATTTCCATACCGACAGAAATTTCGATTATTTTGGGTTTGTTCCAACGCATTTTTTAGCTCTCCCCAATCTTTGATTTTTGTATTTAGGCCTTTGACAGTAAGGGCAATCTTCACTTTTATCAATACTGATTGTGCAATAGATCCGCCATCACACCCACAATATTAGACGTGCAACACATATTGGGAGGGTCGGTGCGGCAAAATACGAATATTGATACATAATTCAATTGTGTATTTTGATCATCTAAAACATAAAAAATTGGATCGGTGTTTATTTGATTTTGTTTGTATGCGCTATTCCTCAGGAATAAAGGCACCAGGAGCAATGAGCCCAGGATTTACATAGGCAAGATACAGGGCATCCAGTTGTATCCAAAGCACATTCAATTTGAATAATAAGGCGTTTATAACATCCTGTTGCTGATCAGCTCTAAGCGCGTGGCGACGAACATATTGCAGAGCAAAGTCAGCGTCCACGGGTGCCTGATTGAGACGCGTAGTGCCATAGGTCATCAATCGATCATCGATAAAATCATAATTTTTCAGCATCCCGGCAATCCGATCACGATGGATTTTCGGTGCGAACAGTTCTGTAAGGGATGAGGCAATAGCCTGTAGTAACGGTTTTTCGCGGACATAGCGAATATAGGCATCCACCGCCAAGCGAACTGCAGGCAAAGCGCCGTCTTGAGAAACAACATAATCGCGATCCAATCCCAGCCCATCTGTTAAAATCAGCCAGCGCATAATACCGCCTTCATCGTCGTCGTAACCGTCATGATCGGTGATCCGGTGCATCCATTCACGGCGTAACTCTCTATCATCAATACGGCCCATTAAGGACGCATCCTTCATTGGAATTGCGGCTTGATAACAATATCTATTCAGTGCCCAGGCCTGCACTTGACCCCGATTTAACTGTCCGCTGTGCAGGAGATCATGGAAGGGATGTAAATTGTGATATCGCTCAGCCCCTATTTCAAACAGGCGTGCTTCTAAGGCATCTGCCGTCATTGCTTGCGTAATGGGTGTCGTTGATGCGGTGCGTATATTCATAGGCTAATTTCCATCCCGTCGTAACCAATCTCCCAACCAGCGGCCTCCGCTTCAAACCGAGGATTGGATTTTTCCAGCAGCACGGGGTTGGTGTTGTTGATGTGGACAAATATTTTTCGGTCGACATTTAAGGTTGCGAATGCAGCCAAAGTTCCACTTTCGCCACTCATGCTCATATGTCCCATGCGTTGCCCTGTTTTGATTCCAACACCCGCCTCAATCATTTCGGTGTCTTCCCACAAGGTGCCGTCAAAAAAGACCAGACTGGCATCCCGTAACCGGTCTGCCAGCTCAACCGACATTTTCGCGCACCCTGGCACATAATAAAAGCAAGTACCGGTGTCCGATGAGCTGATTTTGAGACCGATGGTGTCTTCTGCCTGACTACCAAAGTTGTTGTCCCCGGCCGACGTATCCTCCAGATAGAGAGCAACCTTTCCCGGAACCGCAAACGGCGTAATTGTCAGACCACAAAGCGTGCCATCCGGATTTACCGGCTCAAAAGTTTGGTTCAACACAATCTGGTGACGACCGACAAAATCCGGGTTCAAAACATCGAATACCTTATTCGCTGCCAAGGACTCTAAAATCCGCCTGGTTGCATATAGATTGAGGCGTTGGCTTTCCCGTAGATTAACCAGGCCGCAGATATGATCCACATCGCCATTGGTCAAAATCACGCCGGAAATGCCGCTTCCCCGACGTTCAGACGTATGAGGCCAGAGAGGCCGGTTTTCAGAAATTTGTTGCCGTAAATCTGGAGAGGCATTCATCAAAAACCAGTGTTTTCCATCCACGCTGATCGCTAAAGAGGATTGAGTTCTCGGTTTCGCCAATTCAGGATCCCGCCGAGCCGTAGCACACACCGAACAGTTACAATTCCACTGTGGAAATCCACCACCAGCAGCAGCACCCAAGATAATGATTTTCATGTAATACCCTGTATTTCCGAGACGAATATGAGACTTAAGTTGATTATGCTCATATCACGCAGTCAAAGAAACAATTTTTTCACACGCAGTCAGCGACCGCGGACAATGGTGTTTTGACACCTTCCGGTGAATCTGGATTTCTTATCACGATCAATGTAGATCGCGGTGACGGTACTTTCAACGCGTTCGAATTGACAGCACCCAGTCTCAACGTTGGTGGTGTGACGGTAAAGGATAACCATTTATTTTTGGAAGCAGTCTTGTGACGCGCACGCACTGGGTTTCATTGGCAGGATTTACCCGTCAGTTTTGGGAATTGGAACAGTAATTTCCAACGGTTTCGCCGTTAGGCAAAACAGGAGGGGTTGATCGAATATTCGAGTGTCTACCGGGAGAGACCAATTTTGAAAATGTCATGATTGACAGCACTATCGTTAGCACTCACCAGAAGACGAGCGGCGATGAAGCTCGTCGGGAAGTAAAACTGTCAGAAAACTGGGCGGTGGCTGAAAAATCGGGCTGAAAATTCACATCATCCTTTCCGACGACGAAAGCGTGCGATAATCAAATTTAGAAATGCGAAATCGTTACAGAAATTCGCTTTGATCCATAACCACTTCAATAATGGTCGTCATCTCATTAATCGACAACAGTACAAATTCCATCGTGAAGCGATCCTCGCGGAGCGGCCTCAAATCGCCGCTTAAAAAGCAGCGCTTCCCCCCTGTTTTACACGCTGCCGTTATAGCGTGACAATGCCTTAAATCAGATCAGTCTACCGATCCGGACGACCGCACAGCCAACCACATTCAAATCCTTCATATCGTCTTTTTTAATCTGCCAGAAAGGATGCTGAGCGTTTTCTGAGCGAATTTCTACACCATCTAACGACGGGAATATCCGCCTTATGACCAGTGTTTCATTTAATATGATTGCGAAAATCCCGCCGTCCACCAAGCCCGCCATCCACCAAGGACGTGTCAGCCAGATTAATCAACACCTCATCGCCGGACTTGATCACCGGCTCCATGCTATCTCCGCTTATTTCTACAACAGCGAGATTGCCAATGCCCCCGTTACTGTACGCGTCAACCAGGAACTGCTGAAGGGAACATAATCCGCCACTGGCCTCCCCATCAGGAAATTTGCCCGTCCCTGCCGCAAGCCTGACATTAAATCGAGGGACCATGGTATAGTCGCCGGATTGATGCGAAATCGTCGG
>JAESPT010000305.1 GCA_016765515.1 Sneathiella sp.
ATTTGTCGCAACAAGCGGAATGTCCAGTTCATAAGCAAAATCCAGCATGGCTGGCTCTGTCTGCTGTTCAATTTCCAGATCGTGCCGCTGCAATTCCACATAAAGACGGTCAGGAAACATCTCTTTCAACGTCAGAAGATACTCTTTCGCTTCCTCCAGTTGTTCGTTGGCAATTAAACGTCCAATAGGACCACCTGCCCCGCCGGTCAGACAGATCAAGCCTGCTGCATGGGTTGCAAGGAACGCCATGGGAACTTGAACGGAATCGCCAGCTTCGGTTTTCAAAAAAGCATGGGACGTGAGTTTCAGGAGATTATAATATCCCTCTTCATTTTGTGCGAGAAGAACAACCGGGTCCGGTTCTGGTTTGCGGCCACTTCTGTCAACCGTCCCCATGTGGGTCACAGCAATCTGGCACCCCATGATCGGCTGCACACCGCCCCCTGGAAAGGATAAAGACATTTCCAGACTTCCAAACATATTATTGGTATCGGTGATCGCCACCGCGGGCATGCCATTGTCCTGGCACAGACCCAGCAAATTCTTGACGGGTATTGCCCCTTCGGACAGGGAATAGGCTGTGTGAACCCTTAAATGGACAAAACCGGCATGGGGCAAAGGAGCATCCTTGATCAGTGACTTCATTCGTCCCATTATCACACATCCCTTTTAAAAGATCAGTCCTTGACTTCCTCCCCTGTGTTAAATTCTTGTGGATAAGTTGCGAGGGCTGGATCCCCAAACCGCAACCAATGACACTTCATCCCGTAAAACTGCTGACAACCTCTGCCCAAAAGACCATCGTTGCAAGTGCCCCACCAAAGACCAGAAATTCAAATCCGTTTTTCATCCATGTGATATTGGTCATTTTATTCCTCCGTTTGTTGTTGAACGGATAATGTTCATGTTTTGTTCTTTTGTCAAACTAAAACGAGAACACAGTCTGTCAGGAGAAGGAACACTTCGCTTAAAGAATTGAAACTACTCAACATTTAAAATAATAGGGAATGTATAGTTGGTTAGGGAATTAGCCGCATCGACAGATATGTCAGGGTTCAAACTACGTCAAATAGCCCTTTGATTCTATCGCCTCGACAACGTCACTCAATGTTTGTTCCAACGTGTGATTAGACGTATCCACTTCAATTTCCGCCCGTGAGTAGAGAGTTTCACGGCTCATCAGAATGCTCTTCAACTCATCCATCGCCGCTGGATTTCCGGCCATGGGACGCTCATCTCCCTGCCCCCGTACCCGGGTCATATGATCCGCAGGGTCTGCTTTCAGCCAAATCGTATGATAATGACGGAGAAGATAGTTAAAGGTTTCAGGTTCAGAGACAATCCCCCCCGCAACAGCAAGAACAAGGGAATCGTTTGTCGCAACAATGCGTTCAATGGACTGTTTTTCCAGCCGTCGATATCCCTCCTGTCCATACAGGGCGATGACTTCGTTCACCGGCATGCCGCTTGCCTGCTCAATTTCCTCATTGAGTTCGAGAAACGGCAGGTCGGTTTTTTCAGCCGTTAGTCGGCCAATTGTCGATTTTCCGGCGCCGCGCAACCCAATAAAGGCGATCCGCCGCGACCTTTTCAAATTGGGATGATCGGAATCCAAGATCTCCAAAACTTTCATGCGCTGCGCATTGGTTGCTTGCTTGTACAGAGTGTATAGGGACAAGAGTTTTGAAGAATAAGGATCTTCTTCCCCCACCAACCATTCGATTTTGTAGTCCAGAGCGTCAGCAACACGCCGCAAAAGAACAATGGAGATATTTCCAGAACCTGTTTCAAGCTGCGCCAGATAGCGTTGCGAAACACCGGAAATTTCAGAAAGTGCTTTACGGGAAATATTTTTCCGTGACCGGGCTTCCCGCACCCTCTCTCCAACCATATCCAGAAAGGATGACGTCATATCTTCAGCATCAAGGATATCCGAGGTGTCACTCCCGGTTAATTTCCCATCAAAAGTTACAATCTCATTCTTCATTACGTTGGACACCATCACTTCGAAAAATAGAATTATGCATTCTATTTCATATGCTTCAAGGGTTTTTAAGAATTCCTACTTCAATCTTCACTGACAATAAGCGGCTCAATGATGGACCGAACATCCTGTGGAACCGTTCTTTTTTCAAATCGATCCGAGACAACAATGACACTAACAAAATTACCAGAAAAGCAATCTGTACCGTCCTGGCGTCCAATAACCTGAAATGTAATGGAGGTTTGCCCCAATTTTCGCAATCGGACTTCACATTCAAGAGGGTGGCGCGGTGTTATTGGTGACGTGAAATCCAGATCCAGATGAACAAAGGGCGTTCCCACATTTCGGTCCACATTCATCCGATACCAATCAATCCCCAGATGCTCTTCCCACCACGTATCAATTGCTTCAAGCGCAAAAGCCGGTATCCGTCCCGTATAGGCAATCGACGCGGGGTCACAATCTGCCCAACCCACTCTAATCACATGATGAAACGGAATTTTGACCATATTTATTCTCAATAAGTCTCCACATGATAGCGGCCTTGCTCGCGCAATTGGTCCCGAATATCCGGCCAATTTAATCCAGAGCTGCTGGCAATGGTTTCGAAGGATTCCTCTACCCCATCTTCCATGGCTTTCAGTCCGCAAATGTAGATATAGGTATTTTCTGATTTCAGCAGATTTGCCACCAGTTCACTTTGTTCCATCATTCGATCTTGGACATATTCCTTCTCCTGTCCTGGGATACGGGAAAACACCAGTTGTTTGTTCAGAATATCCGCTGGAATTTTCGCTAGCGGACCGAAATATGGTAAAGACTCAGGCGTCCGCGCACCAAAAAACAGCGTCATGGTCGCACCGCTATCCGGCGCTGTCCGCTGGCGGCGCATGGTAAAGGCCCTAAAGGGAGCCGATCCTGTCCCGGTGCAAATCATCAACAAATTGGCTTGCGGGTCATCTGGCATCAGGAATGTAGCCCCAAAGGGGCCCGTGAGATTGACACTCGCCCCTTTTTCTAGATCACAGACGAAGTTCGAGCAAATACCCGTGTCTTCACGCTTGATCGTCAAGGCAATATTGTTGGTATTCGGTCGCTCCCCATCTCTTGGACTAGATATGGAATAAAGGCGCGGTAAATAGGGGTTACCGTTTTCATCCAAACCTGGCGGAGTTATGCCAACGCTCTGCCCTTCGAGGACTGGAAAACGTTGCGCCCCCAAATCCAGAATAATATGCCTTACATCACTATCCGCATCTTCACTTGTAAGACGAAAATTACCTTGAACAACGGCTGACAGCGGGTTTCCAAGATTATGAAGATTAATCGTCGGCTTCGACGCTGATGCCGGTGCCTTGGCTTTACCGCCCGTCCCGGCATGAGCCTCCAACAAGAGTTGCTCAATCGAATGATCAATAGCCTCGATATCGCCACTACCTCCGGATTTCAAAAATTCCTCTTGCTCAGGTAGATCCACCCAGGACAATTGATCTTCAACGCTATAAGCGTTTGAGACTACGCGCCAATTATCAATTGAACCGGTTGGGCAAGGCGCAATACAATCCATGCAAAAATCACAAGATGAAAAATCTACAACGACATTATCGTCATTGTGTGTAATTGCACCTACCGGACACGCTTCCTCACAGGTGTAGCACCTGATGCAAATTTCAGGATCAATCAAATGCTGTTTTTGAGGTGTGTTCATGGCTAAACTCTTGTCTCAACTGTTATGAATTTGAACATATTCAAAATCACCCGGTTTACTGTCAATTCCAATGCGCGGCGGAGCAATCCAATTTGCGTATTTTCCTGCCTCCCACACGGGTTTCATAAGGGATTGAATATAGTGTGCATCATCAGAAGACGGAAGCCATTCAGATTTCCGTTTATTCCATTCTTCTGTCGAAAGAATGTTGCCATCCGGAGAGACATCAATATTGGCAAATTCCCCAATTTCCCGATTAAACCCTTGATGGGGCATTGTCATTTCGAAATTAATACCGGTCTTGGCGATAATGCCGTTCCACCGCTTTACGCCGCCAGAGGCATCTTTCACATAATCATCCCGCAGACGCATATTGATCGCAGATAACGCAGGAACCTCTTCCGTAATAATTTTTCCATCACGAACTCGAATGACCGGATAAGTATCATTGTGCAGCTTGTGATCATCGTCAATTTTTGCTTCCCGATATCGCCCCTTAATACCGGCATTAAAAGCATTGGCGGCATTGGTTGAAACTTCCGATCCAAATAGATCGAGAGACAACGTATAATGCATGTTCAGCTTTTTCTGAATTGTCGGCAAGTCTATCACACCGAGATCGCGGACTGCATTGATCTCATTCGGATCCTCAATACCTGCCGCCTTCATAGCTTCACAGGTACGTTGAATAACCCGGCCAACACCCGTTTCACCGACAAACATATGGTGCGCTTCTTCTGTCAGCATAAATCGGCATGTGCGGGACAAAGGATCAAATCCGGATTGCGCCAGGCTTTCCAGCTGCATTTTTCCGTCCCGGTCCGTGAAATAGGTAAACATGAAGAAAGACAGCCAATCCGGTGTTTCCTCATTGAACGCCCCCAACATCCGCGGCGCTTCCTCTGATCCTGAGTGACGGCGAAGGAGTTCATTTGCCTCTTCGCGACCATCTCTGCCGAGATATTTTTGTAATAAATAAACCATGGCCCATAAATGGCGCCCCTCTTCCACATTCACCTGGAAAAGATTCCGCATATCGTACAAAGAGGGAGCCGTGGCACCAAGAAAACGTTGTTGTTCGACAGATGCTGGCTCTGTATCTCCCTGGATCACCATAAGTCTGCGAAGCATTGAGCGATATTCACCCGGTATTTCCTGCCAGGCAGGTTCACCGAAATGTTCGCCGCAGGGAATCCGTCGGTCTTCCATTTGCGGGGCCAGCAAAATACCCCAGCGATACTCCGGCATTTTTACATAATCAAATTTTGCCCAACCTTTGGGATCAACGCTGATTGCTGTCCGCAAATATACCTGATTTTCCAGAAACCCATTCGGGCCCATCTTTTTCCACCAGTCAATATATCCTGGATGCCATTTTTCCAGGGCTTTCAAGACCCGTTTATCCGAGGATAGACCTACATTATTTGGAATTTGCGTATCATAACTCACATTCACGAGATCTACCATTTTTCGTCCCTCAGTCTCTTCGTTATTCATTGTCGGTCTTTAAAGCAACCAGACCCGTTTCAGTTTGCGTCCAAATCAGACCCGGCGCATATCAAATTCACCGCGAACTCCTGTACCATATCGTTGCAGGGCACCCGTTTCGCCCACAGCATTCGAGCGCTGAAAGATCCAGTTCTGCCACGCCGTCAAACGTCCGAAAATCCGTGTTTCCATAGTTTCAGGGCCAGCGTAGCGTAAGTTTGCTTCCATGCCGGTCAGTGCATCAGGAGAAAAT
>JAESPT010000306.1 GCA_016765515.1 Sneathiella sp.
AACAAACAATGTGCAGAATACTGACCCCTGGAATCGGTTGAAAACAATCCTTGGATCGTCTTCCTTTGTCTATCGATTAACGCGCCACTCTGTCCCAAAAATTAGGTTTCAATCTCAAATCCTGAAACCAACAGGGGGGGTGAATGACGTGCGTATACATGAACCTCTGCAGGCTTTGGCAAGTTTGCCTGGTATTCAAGCCTCCGCCAGCCGTGCTGAACGTATTCAGACCGATTTCAGAGCTGAAAATCGGATATTTATCTGGCACCGCCCGGTTTTGACGTTTGAAAAGAGTTATAAGACAATTCAATCTTTGAGGCGTGCAGGATATTTGATTGTAACGGAGTTTGACGATCATCATTCACCTTGGCCGAAAATCGCTGAAAACAAGTTTCTGAGTTTTGCGGGCGTCCATGCTGTCCAAACGACGACATCAAAACTCGCTGAAATGTTTAGAGAATTTAACCCAGAAGTGGCGGTTTTTCCAAATCAATTGAACTCCTTTCCAGATCGAGAGTTGATGGTTCCAGGTGAGCAAGTTCGAATTTTCTTTGGCGCCTTAAATCGTCAAGAGGATTGGCGACCGATTTTGGCGGGGGTGAACAAAGCGTTGAGAAAGACGAAAACTCCCTATGTATTCGATGTGGTTTTTGACAAGGAGTTCTTTGACGGATTGGAGACAGAAAATAAAATCTTCACCCCTCAATGTTCCTATGCAGTTTATAAATCCAGATTGTTAAAAGCTGATATTTCGTTGATGCCTCTCCGTGCAACTGGTTTTAATGAAATGAAATCCGACTTGAAATTGGTGGAATCCGCTGGGCATGGCGCTGTGCCTGTTGCAAGTAAGGTTGTCTATGGGGAGGATCTTGCATTTCGGGAATTCTCGATGATATGTGATCAACCCGATGACTTTGGAACGGCTTTGACGATGCTTATTGATAATCCAGAACGACGAATGTCGATGCAACAGAAAGGCCGAGACTACGTGAAAAAAAACAGACTATTGTGTCATCATCTGGACGATAGATATGACTGGTACAAGAGGTTGCTGAAAAATCACAATAAGCTTGATCAAGCGTTAGAAGCACGGCTTGCAGGGATCGTTCGCGAGTTTCAATAACTAGGTTTCAACCTTTTCATCGAGAAAATGTCGACCTTCTGCATCTTCAATTTCGATGACCCACAGATCCGGGTCGAAACTGATTTGTTTTTGAACATACCCATCCGCAACCGTTTCTTCTACCCAATCAGGGCCTGTTCCCTGAAGCCATTTTCTGGAGCCATCTTCGAAATTAGTCGTTGGCGTCAATATCATGCATTGATTATTCAAGCGGTTGATTTTAACAAGAACGGCTCCCGCTGTTTCATCGCCTCGCCGTGTTACAAATACAAGAACATTCTGAAACGCGCATTTTCGAATATGAGCCTTTACCCAGATTTCTGCTTTTAGTCGCGGCTCCATGAAGTCGTCCATATCAATATTGAAAATGTGATAAATTGCGATGAAGTCGAATAACGTTTTACGGCAGCCTTGGCAAGGAAGAGCTGCTCATTAATACACCTCAATTATGAGAATATTGTTGGTCCAGTAGAATTTCATCCCGAACCCGCAAGAGACGGTTCCTCCGGTGGAGATCATTTTCCTGGTTGCAATATTCTGCATCTTTTTCCAGCTTTTCAATCGCATGGGTTCCATATTTTTCCCGATAGTAGCGGGCGAGCGTAAAGCTCTGTTGATGTGCTTTATTCATGACGCCGTCTTTCGCTTTTAACTCTTTAGGGATTGAACTTCTGAATGTCTAAAACAATCAGACTGGTGGTCGTTTATCATGCCAACAGCCTCCATAAAGGCATAGACAATGGTCGGCCCAACAAATTTAAAACCACGGATTTTTAAATCTTTAGAAATTTTATGACTGAGGGGCGTTTGTGTGGGAATCTCGGTCGCATTCGCCCAGGTATTTTGAAGCGGTGTCCCGTCCAGATAATCCCAAAGCAGGTTTGAGAATCCTTTTTCCTTCTCTTCGATATCAAGGAACAACTGCGCGCCGATAATTGTGCCTTCAATTTTGGATCGATTACGGATTATTCCTGCATCCTGCATAAGGCTTTCCACCTTATCAGGATCATACCGGGCAATCACTTCAGGATTGAACTGATCGAATGCTTTCAGGAAGTTATCCCGTTTACGAAGAATGGTGATCCAGGAAAGGCCGGCTTGAAATCCATCCAGAATTAGTTTCTCAAACAAAGCGCGACCGTCATATACAGGGACACCCCATTCCTCATCGTGATAGGCAACATAAAGAGGGTCGTCACCACACCACTTGCAACGCTGGATCTCATTCTCTTCTGGATTTGTCTTTTCGGTCATTAAATTCTCGCACGTATATGTTCTCTTTGTGTTCTAATAAAATAACTTATTTTATTAAAGAGTTCAAGCGCAGGAATTAGCTTTCTTCTCTTGGCAACTCGACATATTCAGGTTTGGTTATGACTAACCCTTCGGGGGAGATAGGGGCCTCATTGGCGTTGATTTTCTGCCAATCAGACAATCTTATGAAAGCAAGGCCATAGGGCGCCTCAAAGCTGGTGACGACCGCTATTTCTTTTCCTTTGGATGAAATCGCATCACCCACAGAAAGAGGACCTTCGAAAATGAATTGAAAGAGGCGTTTTTTTATTTTTGCTCGATGTTTTGTGCGCGCCGTCAACTCTTGACCGACGTAACATCCCTTGGAAAAACTAACGCCTTGTAGCTCTTCAAAATTGGCTTCCAGTAGAAAGTTTTTCTCCGGAGTAATATCAATGCCACCTTCCGGTACACCAAGCGACAGGCGATGTTTGATGTAGGATACTGGCTCTACAGCCTTGAACGCTGGATATTGATCTTTCCAGTTTGCCGTCCTTTTAGCAATAACTCGGTGCCCCAGATTGGCGAGACGTGGATCAGAATAAAGGAGATGATCTTCATGGGCTTTTACGTTCCCCTCAGATAGGGACGGAGATATGAGAGAAGCCGTATCATTGCCAAATATAGCAAATAATCGATAGTCGGCTGTCACGTCCTCAATAGTGACATCAGCCCGCAATTTATACATTGTTAGGCGACGAATAAGATCAGCCCGTCTTTCACCCAAACAATCAAGAAATATATTGTTTTCCCATTGCAGGAGAATGAAATCATGCAGGAATTTCCCCTGCGGCGTCAAGAGAGCCGAATAGAGGGCTTGGGTGTCGCTCAAGACTTCAAGATCATTCGTAACGAGATTTTGTAAAAAGCCTTTGGCATCACGACCACTGAGCCGGAGTAGGGATCGATTTTCAAGGGGAGAAAGGCGTAATTCGGACATGGAAACCTATCTGCTGACAATGGAAGAATTCATTAATTTGCCGGTATCCTATCACTCCCGATATACGATGCAAGTCTACAACTAATTACAATGGCTTCTGGCGAGCTCATCTTTACAAACAGTGATGTCGATAAATTGGAAAATCGGTTTCTTAGCATGTTGTTTTTGCTCAATTAAGGAACCAAGGTTTTATGCCTCTGTCTTTTAGTCGATTTAGTGAAAAAAAGTGTGGAGAAATGTTTTGTATATTAGAATTTATCTTAATTTATTATTAATATTTAAAGCCTAACTATTTTCTCAAACAATACTCCTTATTGTTTAAGTAAATGTATTGAGAAAGATAAAATTGTCATGTCTAAGCGCTTCAAATTATCCTCACTTTCTTTATTGGCAGGGACAATCACATTAATAGGGTTAAGTTCCCAATCGTTCGCTGCTACTGAATTGACCTTTTGCACTGAAGATAAGGATCAGCCTCCCTATGTGATTGGGGATGCAGGTATTCTGGATCAGAATCCGGGCGTGGCTGTGGAAATGGTCAATATGGCAGCCAAAAGGATCGGTGTTAGTGTAAAATTCAAAAGAGCTCCTTGGAAACGTTGCCTTGCTATCTTGGAAAAAGGTGAAGTAGATGGCGTTTTTATGGGTTCTTATAAAAAAGCCCGCATGAAATTCGGTGCCTATCCAATGGCGGGAGGAAATGTCGATCCCTCTCGGCGTTTGACTGAGAGCTCCTATTCGCTTTACCGCCTAAAGGGAAGCGCTCCAAATTGGGATGGTAAAGCATTTAGCGGCATCGACGGAAAAGTCGGCGCACCTCTTGGATATTCCATCGTGAAAGATCTTGAGAAAAAAGGTCTAAAAATGGAGGAATCTAAAGGTACACCAACTGATTTTAAGAAAATGACCTTAAAACGTATTGTTGCAGCCGCTGCGCTGACGAATGTTGGAGATGCGCTTCTTGAAAGTGGTGATTTTCCAAATGTTGAAAAAGTGGAAACGCCTTTGGTAACCAAGCCCTATTATGTATTGCTGAGTAATCAATTGGTAAAAGCCAACAAAGATCTTGCAGAGAAATTCTGGAAGGAAATTGGCAATATCCGCGAAAACGAAGCAAAAACGATGGCAAAAAAATATAGATAGCCTTTAGGTATCGGCAGTTTCGCTTTTGCGGAGCTGCCGGCCAGTATTTCTCCGTCTTCAAATTAAACGTTAGCGTTGTCCCTTGGCGACAAAATAGGGATTGTCATGGCCGTCTTTTCCGTAATCGAGAGGT
>JAESPT010000307.1 GCA_016765515.1 Sneathiella sp.
CTTGGCCATGGCGAAAAACGGAACACCCAAAAAAGCCCCAAAACTGGACTATTCCGAAATGTCAAAACGCCTCAAATCACAACTCAGCGCCAAAAGCTGTACAGATGACCTGACATTGGCCTATTAATCGAAGGCACCCGAAGAATATTGCCGACAAGCTTATGCCAACAGGCAACGGCGGTGACGATTTCACCTGACTAAACGAGAACTTCAGATACTTTTTCGCTGTAAAAACCTTTGAAGTCCGAATAAATTAATGAGTAATATCCTCAAACGACATTTCTTTGCCGGAAAATAACCACTATTGAAAGAAGCTGAATTCGGGCGAACCTATTCTCCCAGCTCAGTCATCATCGCATCCCGCATGACAAATTTCTGTGGTTTACCGGTCACGGTCATGGGAAGTTCCGCCTTGAAGCGGATATGTTTGGGGATTTTGAAATGGGTGATCTGGCCTTCACAAAATTCGCGAATTTCCGCCTCTGTTGCGACCTCTCCGGACTGCAACACAATCCAGGCACAAACCTCCTCTCCCAATTTTTTATGAGGAATTCCAAAAACCTGTACTTCTTGAATTTTTGGGTGCCCATAGAGAAACTCTTCAATTTCGCGCGGATAAATATTCTCTCCGCCGCGGATGATCATATCTTTTAGGCGGCCAACGATGGAACAATACCCTTCTGCATCAATAACGGCCAGATCCCCTGTTCGCATCCAGCCCCCTTCAGCGATTGATTCTTTGGTTTTTTCTTCATCATTCCAGTATCCATGCATGACAGAATATCCGCGTGTCCAGAGTTCCCCCTGATCTCCTACAGGAACGATCCCTCCATCTTCATCCACGATCTTCACCTCCACATGCGGATGAATGCGACCGACCGTTGCCACACGCCGCTCGAAACTGTCATGAACATCACTTTGGAAAGAAATAGGGCTGGTTTCCGTCATACCGTAGGCAATTGTCACTTCAGACATATTCATTTGGGAAACCACTTTTTTCATCACTTCAATTGGGCACGGCGCCCCGGCCATAATCCCGGTCCTGAGGGTTGAATAACTGTGTTTTTTAAATTCAGGATGCTCCAACATCGCAACAAACATCGTCGGCACCCCATACAGAGCCGTACAATTCTCATCAGAAACGGTTTCCAGAGTTTTCGCCGGATCAAAACCTTCCCCGGGAAAAACCATCACTGCACCTTTACTGACACAACCAAGAGTACCCAGAACCATGCCAAAACAATGGTAAAGCGGCACGGGAATGCACATGCGGTCGATCTCGCTCAAACCCTGTGCCATCACAGCAAAGCGGGCATTGTTGATAATATTATAATGGGAGAGAGTTGCCCCTTTAGGTGCCCCTGTCGTGCCACTGGTGAATTGGATATTAATGGGATCATCGGGAGATAACGACCGGCTTATGGGATCAAGACGCAGCTGCTGCGCAGGACCGCCAAGTTTAGTAATTTCTTCAAAATTGAACATCCCGTTGCTTTTATCGGCACCCGTCCGAATAACGACTTTTAAGGATGGTAGCTTTTCTGAAATCAATTGACCTGGTGCACAGTTATTCAATTCCGGGGCTAGAGTGCAGATCATCTCCAAGTAGTTGGATGTTTTGAATTGTTCCGCTGTTAGCAATGCTTTGCATTCTACTTTATTCAACGCATATTCCAGCTCCGACAAACGATATGCCGGGTTGATATTTACCAGGATTAAACCAATTCGCGCCGTTGCAAACTGAGTAAGCAACCATTCCAACCGATTGGGTGACCAGATGCCAATTCGATCCCCTTTTGTCAGTCCAAGGGCCAAGAGCCCAGACGCCAGATCATCCACTTCCCGATCCAGATCATAATAAGATAGACGTTTTCCGGTTTGCGCAAAATAAGCAGCTTCTCGTGGACCAAATTTGGACACGGTTTCTGCGAACATTTCTGGAATTGTCGCATATTTGAGAGGAATTGAGCGATCCCCACTGACATAAGATCGATGGTTTATCGGTGCCAGGTTAGGCTCTGTCTCTTCGGAACGGCTCCCCGAACCTAAAAGGCTTTTCGACAAATTTTCTAATTTTGATTGTCCAAGAATATCCATAACCGGTTCCTCACATTTGCCGCCAGTCACCCAATTGTTCGAACGCATGGGCAGCCCGATATATTGTCATTTCGTTATAATTATCAGCGACCAACATCATGCCAATAGGCAATCCTTCGCTCATCCCACATGGTACATTCATCGCGGGATAACCTGAAGCGTTAAACGGTGCTGTGTTACCGATCATCTCAAAGGCGCGCTGAACAACCAGTTCGACCGGCGACAATTTTGACCAGCTTCTGGAGCACGGCACTTAAGTGCATTCCAACAATGGCGTGAATTTCCTGCCGTTCAATCTGATCGTGGGCAATCTGATAAAATTCACTTTCATTTTCCATCGCCGCATCGACCAGAACAAGTTCTACTTCCTGATCATTAATACCATAGAAAGCGTTGATCTCGGCGACCGCAACCTGCGCGCTAGCAATGCACGAAGAGCCCCAGATCCCAGCAGCACCGCTTAAGGGTATGAACAGCCCAATGCGATAGATGCGATCTTGCTGAGTGATGTCCCACCAATCGTAGTTGTTCCTGTTGAAACAAGGCAATTTGAAGGGGACAGATTTCTCCCCTACTCCAATTTTCGGGAACATATGTCCCACGCCTCGCCCTCCCCGAGAAAGTAACAAATGACGTCAGTGACTTGATGTTTTTTATTTTCCAAGTTAAGTATATAGACTATACAAGAATTTTAAAATTCACAGGATACACATGCATGAAGCCCAAAGGGATAAAGAAAAATATCAGCAAACCGATTGCTGACTATGTCCCCTATCTACTGGCACAAGCGCACCGGAATGTTCACCTTCGCATGGAAAAACTTCTGAAAAGGGAAGGCGTTCAGGTGGAGCACTGGCGGGTTCTGGAAGTCCTGAGTGACCGGGAAGGACGCTCTATGGGTGACCTTGCAGAACAAGTTCTGATGAACCATCCGGCGC
>JAESPT010000308.1 GCA_016765515.1 Sneathiella sp.
ATACGAGCAACACCGTCACCAACGGACAGTACTTGACCAACTTCGGAAACTTCAGTTTGCGTGTCGAAACCTGCAATCTGCTGTTTAAGAATTTCGGAAATTTCTGCGGCGCGGATGTCCATCACCCAACCCCTTTCATAGCAAACTTAAGATTTTGAAGTTTGGTCCGGATCGAACTATCGACCATGCGTGAACCGACTTTGACCACTAATCCGCCAATGAGACTTTCATCGACTTCTGCCACAAGGGCAACGTCACTTCCGATAGAAGATTTCAGCTCTTTCGTAAGAGCCTCTGTCTGCTTAACGGTAAGTTTTTTAGCGGAAATAACTTTGGCCACCACTTCACCGCGTTCAGCAGCGAGCAGTTTTGCAAAGACGTCGATCATATCCGATAAGGCAAACAAGCGGCGATTTAGTGCCACAGTCCCCACGAAACGTCGAACCAAATCACTGACACCCATCTTTTCAAGAACGGCCGTCATGGCGCGTGCTTGATCATCCCGGTTAATCAGTGGACAAGGACGAGACGTACGAGATCCGCACTCTCATCCAGTGATGTTTTGATCGCAGCCAAATCGGCAGCAACAGCGTCTACCTGCTTCGCTTGTGAAGCAAGGTCAAACAGCGCTGTAGCATATCGGCCTGCGATACCTGAAACTATTGTGTTCTCAGCTGACAAGGAAAGATCCCCAAGCCTGAAAAAAACGACGCAAAACGGCGCCGAACGAAAAATTGAATTGCTCTCACTTTTAGACGGCCTAACAGCCCCTGTTAGTAAGGCATCGGGTTCTTAGCACAGCGGTTTCTATGAAGCAATATCCCCGAAGGTAGTTTATTGCCCAAATTCACCAATTTTTCACAAATGAGGCATTTTGGCCTAAGATTTACATGAAGTTATAGGGATCGATGTCAATTTGGAGGCGGGTATTGGACGGAACCTTTTTGCCTTTCAGCCATTGGCTTATGATCGACTGGATGTTCACGTTTTTTGCAGACTTCACCAAAAACCGATATCGATGCCGACCTCTGATCATAGAAAGAGGGGCTGGAGCAGGGCCCATAATCCGAAAATTATCGCCATGAGGCGCTGATCTCGCCAATTCTCGACAAAAAGAAGAAACCGATTCGGCTTCCGTGCTGGAAAGAACCAATGCTGCCAATCGGCCAAAGGGAGGCATGACAGCCTCCTGCCGCGCTTCATTCTCTGTCTTCATGAAGGCCACCGCATCCTGATTTAACAGGGCCTCAATGACCGGATGTTCAGGCATATGAGATTGCAGAATAACATGACCAGGCTGTTCAGCGCGACCTGCCCGGCCGGCAACCTGAGACAAAAGTTGGAAAGTCCGCTCGGACGCCCGAAGATCGCCTCCGGCCAGCCCAAGATCTGCATCGACCACACCAACAAGTGTAAGATTCGGAAAATGATATCCTTTGGCGACAATCTGTGTCCCGATAAGAAGATCAATGTCGCCTCGGCTCATGGCGTCAACAAATTCCGCCGCCGCCCTTGGGCTCGTCACCGTATCGCTGGCCATCATGGCAACTGAATGATCGGGAAATAATATTTCAGCTTCTTCGGCTAGCCGTTCAATGCCGGGACCGCACGCCTTGAAACATCCTTCCTCACCGCAATCTGGACAGGCTTTCGGCGAGCCCGTGGCAAATCCACAATGATGACATTGCAATTTACGAAGCATCCGGTGTTCGACCAACCAGGCACTGCAATGCGGACATTGCAATCGATACCCGCAAGCATCACACAAGGTAAGGGGTGCATACCCGCGCCGATTGAGAAACAACATGGCCTGCTGGCCATTTTCCAATGTTTTTTCAATCGCTGCTTTTAAGGGCTCCGATATCCAGCGCTGACTTCCAGGCCTGTTTTGTTTCAGATCGACAACTTCCACGGACGGCATTGTCGCTCCGCCGTATCGTGAGGCAAGTTGAACATGGGTATATTTTCCGGCCTGCGCATTCACCAATGTTTCAAGAGACGGTGTAGCAGAAGCAAGAATGACCGAGAATTTTCCAATCTGGCCGCGCACGACTGCCATATCCCGCGCATTATAGGGAACTCCTTCATCTTGTTTGAAGGAAGCCTCATGCTCCTCATCCACAACAATAAGGCCCAAATTCGGATATGGCAGGAACAAGGCCGACCGCGCTCCGACAACCACCTTTGCCCGGCCTTCGATAACCGCCCGCCAATTCCGTCGCCGCTCGCCTTGGCTCAAATCAGAATGCCATTCGACCGGTTTCACACCGAATCTTTGCTCAAAACGCCCCAGCCATTGCGAAGAAAGGGCGATCTCAGGCAATAGGACAAGGGCTTGTTTTCCCTGTTCAAGACACTGAGCAATGGCTTCGAAATAGACTTCCGTTTTACCGGAGCCGGTAACCCCCTCCAACAATGAGACCGCAAAGGTTTCTTCCTGCACCTGAGATTTGAGAATACTCGCTGCCGTATCCTGCATCTGTGACAAGGAGACAATTGCAAAATTTCCATTAGGGTTCGGGATATCCGTTTCTGAAGGAAGATCAACAACTGTCAACGCTTCGGATTTCTGCAATCCCTTGATGACAGAAGTGCTTACTCCGGCAATCTCGGCAATTTCTGAAGCCGTTCTGGCAATATCCCCTTCCAGCACGTCTAATACCCGACGGCGCGCAGAGGTCATCTTGGCGGGAAGCTGATTGGTTTTCCTGTATCCGGTCCGAGGTGCCTTTGGATGCAATGCATCGGGCACACTCATGCTCATTCGTAAAACGCGACCCGGCTGCTGCATTGTATACGTCGCAACCCAGTCGACAAATTTCCGACTTTGTTCCGGCAGAGGTTCCGAGGGAAGAATCTCAATGATGTCTTTAATCTTCGAATTTTCAATGTTGGAATCCAACACCTCTTCCCAGACAACACCGATCATTTGCCGTGGTCCAAGAGGAACCCGGACAAAATGACCAACGGATACAGGCAAATGATCAGGCACCTGATAATCATATGCGGCCCCAATATTCATAGGGAGCAGAACCCGAACGCGGCGCTGTTGAACGATACCTGACATAATTTTTTAAACGTGTCCCATACTGGTCTAATGCGGACTGTTAGAGTAAGGTGATAGCAGATACAACAGGTAATCTAAAATGAGCGGCAGGGAAACAATTCCCCGCCATGATTTGTCCTTAAACGACAAACTCAATATAGATGACACTGAATTGCCGACAGGCACAAATTTTGAGACAGAGATCTGACACATGAAATTTTTCGTAGATACCGCGGATATTGAAGAAATTCGCGAACTTGCTGACACGGGCCTTTTGGACGGTGTAACAACCAATCCTTCCTTGATCGCCAAAAGCGGACGGGATTTCTTTGACGTCATCAAGGAAATTTGTGCAACAGTAGACGGACCGGTGAGTGCTGAAGTCGCAGCAACTGACTTTGACACCATGCTTGAAGAAGGCAAACGGCTTGCTGGCATCGCTGAAAATGTCGCGGTTAAAGTGCCGATGACCATGGCCGGCTTAAAAACCTGTTCGCACCTTTCCAAAGCAGGGACGCAGGTAAATGTGACCCTGTGTTTTTCTGCCGCTCAAGCAATTCTGGCAGCAAAAGCCGGTGCCACTTTCGTCTCTCCTTTTATCGGACGCCTTGATGACATAGGTCAGGATGGCATGAACCTCATTTCTGATATTGTTCAGATTTATGGAAACTATCCAAACCTGCACACAGAAGTTCTGGTGGCCTCCATTCGCAATCCAACGCACATCGTAAATTCAGCGTTGATGGGTGCCGATGTCTGCACTATTCCGCCGCAGGTGCTGAAACAACTGGTTTCTCATCCTCTTACGGATAAAGGTCTTGCTGCATTTTTGGCAGATTGGGAGAAAACCGGACAGTCTATTCTGGGCTGATGCTCATCTGGTCTTGAGATTAAGTAAAGGGTTTTGGCGTGGCAAAAAAATCGGGAAATAAATCTGCTGATGAGGATAAAACTTC
>JAESPT010000309.1 GCA_016765515.1 Sneathiella sp.
TCCGCTTGGCATCGTTGTTGAGCGGCGCAAGTCCGACCATCCGTGGGCAAAGTGGATCTGGAAACCTGTATCAGTCTTCATAAATGGTGCTCCTGATGCAGAGTGGGTCAAACTGATAGCCGGTGAGAATTGGATACAATATCACGCGGCTACTCTCCCTCTCGTACTTCACAGGAAAGAAACGGAGGCTTTGCGTCTCAACCTTAGTTTGGACGTTCCTGAACTATATGTAGTTCTTCAAGAAAATGATCTGCCAGGGGCAGAATTTCCCTTGGACGCTCATCTGGTGACGGCATCGTCTTATGATATGCAGGATTACATGGATGCTGGGGATGATATTATTGAAAAGGTCAGAATGCCCGAAGAAATTGCGGCCTTTATCCAGGCGTTTGTTGAAGAACATCATATGGACGAAGTTTTTATTAAACGCAAACGAGACAGGCTTGATTTGGAAGAGCAAAAGTTTGGCAAAGAACCAATTTTTACCAACAAAACCATTCACTAGGTAACAGGCGGGCTCAAAAATGGTTGAGGAAAAATCTGAAAAAGCATCCACGCTCGCCCGCTGGTCAAAGCGTAAACTTGAGCAAAAACAAGTATCGGTGAAACAAGAGAATACTCCGGATCCCCTAACAACAAGTGAGTTAGATAGCAATCAGCAGGCCCTTGAAATAAAGCATCATGAAAATCGACAAGCCGCTGAAGCTATTAATTTTGAGACCCTGAATTTCGAGTCCGATTTTTCAATTTTTATGAAAGAGGGTGTTCCTGAGGCTTTGCGCCGTAAAGCTCAACGATTACTTTGGCGTAGCAATCCAATACTGGCAAATCTTGATGGACTTAATGATTATGACGATGATTTTGCGGATCCCAGTTTGATCCTGAAAAGTTTTAAATCCGCCTGGGAAATTGGCAAGGGATATGCCAATAAAGAAGTCCCCATGAAAGAAGAAGATATCCCCGAACCTGTCGAAGATGCACCTGCTGCACAAATCACCGAGCAAGAGCAGATTAGTCCACCGGATACTGAGACAGTAGAAGAAGAATTTTCAGAGGAGGAGCCAGAATTGCTCCCTACTTTGAAGGATACGGATGGAGAGGCACTGGCAGCCCAGCCGATTGAAACACCGGCAAAAGTGTCGTTGCGAAAACGCCATATGCTTGGATCGACGGACGACGGTTAAAGGCTGGGATCAGCAAGGTGGTTGCGCAGCATTTCCTGATATTGTTTGGTCATTTCGGTCACATAGGTTTCATGATTGTCCTCATCCAGAACGTTTTTCGCCACATGGGCATTATACCGGGCTGCGGCATAGAGGAAAATCATGTGTAACTCTGTCGCCTTGACGGTTTGATTATGTCGGTTGGCATAATCAATAAATTTGTCGGCTATTTTCGAAAATTTATCGTTGGTCATTTTTCCGTCAGACTCAGCGGCGCGCCGATCTTTTCTGTTTAAATTTTCTGGCGTATTCATGTTTTCACCTTATGGTTTAACGCATTGAAAATATTTAGTTTTTTGCATTTGGTACGAAAAGAAGCTGTCCTGACAATCTGTAATTGGCAATCAGATTTTGCGCTTTTTCACTGACTAACCAAGTCTCCAATTGTGTTGCCAAATCTTTTTTTACGTGTGGATGTATGATGGAATTAACTGGGAGATAGGCATATTGATTGAATAAGACCGGATCTCCGAAATAGAGAATTTTGAGATCTCCTTTATTTTTGAAATTCAGCCAACTGGCCCGATCGGCAAACACATAACCATTCATCGCTGTTGCCGTATTAAGTGTCGCCCCCATACCAGACCCACTGGCCCGATACCAACCCCCCTTAAATTTTTCCGTATCCAACAGTGCGGCCGACCACAAAGCCATTTCTTTACGATGAGTGCCGCTGTCATCCCCTCGACTGACGAAAATCGCCTGTTGTTGCTGTATGGCTTTAAAAGCGTCGACCGCCGAAAACTGCTCCGCTATTTTGGCTTTATCCGCAACGGGTCCAATCAAAACAAAATCGTTATACATAATTTCTCTGCGATGGGTGCCGAACCCTTCGCGAACGAACTTTTCTTCGGCTTTCTTGGAGTGAACCAGTATGGCATCCACATCCCCTGCCCGGCCCAACTTCAAAGCTTGCCCCGTTCCCACAACAAGCAAATGAACATCAAATCCCAGATCTTTTTTTATTTCAGGCAACAAAACATCTGAAAGGCCTGAATTGTGGAAAGAAGTTGTTACGGCAAGTTTCATGTCTTTCGCAAGCGACATACTTGCAATAAGCATCAACGCTGAAAATGTGCTTACAAATGGAATAATTCTCACAGCAGAATATCCCCCCTGATAAAGGCTTGGGCTTCTTTTGTTTTTGGACCGGCAAAGAAATCGCCATTCTTAGCATGCTCGTGAATAGTACCGTGATACATAAAGAAAATCTCGGTTGATAGGCGCCTCGCCTGCCCAAAATCATGTGTTGCCATGACAATTCGTGTCCCATCGTCTCGTGCTTTGAGGATGAGTTTTTCGATGTCATGGGTCGAAGCACCATCCAGATTTGTCGATGGTTCGTCGAGGAACAGGATATCCGGTTTGGTAATGAGCGCGCGCGCAATCGCTAGTTTCTGTTTTTCCCCGCCGGACAGAACATTTGCATCTTTTTCTGCAGAACTACCAAGACCAACATCTGTCACCCATTTTTCGGCCTCCAATAAAGCAGTACGTCGTTTGACTCCTCTTATGATCAGAGGATAGGCGATATTCTCGTGAACGGATCGTCTCATAACCACAGGTGTTTGAAAAACAAAGGACTGCCGTGCATAAATGTCCGGTCGTCGGCCGTTCCACTTAACCAATCCCGTACTGGCTTTTTCCAGGCCATGCATCAATCTGAGGAAGGTAGTTTTACCCGATCCATTTGGACCGATGACAATGCTGCAGCCTTCTCCCGACAGTTGCATGTTGAGCGGACCGACAATCTGAAAACCCCGTTTTTTGACGCAGGCATCTTTCACCACGAGCGGCAGGATTGAATTTACCATGTCCCTTCCCGTTCGGTTCTGGACAGGATATGGATGGCCAGGTTGATGAGGATCGCCAATGTAATCAGTACAAAACCGAGGCCGAGTGCCAAAGGAAAGTCGCCCTTTCCCACTTCAAGGGCAATGGCAGTTGTCAGCACACGTGTTAAATGATCAATGTTCCCGCCAACAATCATGATCGCTCCGATTTCGCCAATAGCCCGACCAAA
>JAESPT010000310.1 GCA_016765515.1 Sneathiella sp.
CAGATTAGAAACAGGGCTGGCGAGTATCGCGATGTTCTTATGAATATTGAGGTTATATTTGTTGATGGGATCAAATGTCTCTTCATTTCATCAAGAGATATTACTGAAAATAAGCGTATTGTAAAAGCCATAGAAGTGAGTGATCGACGTTTTCAGATTATGTTTGAAAATGCTCTCATTGGTATGGCTCTGACGGATAGTCTGACCAACAAAGTTTTTGTGGCAAACCAAAAATACCTGGAAATTGTCGGCGCACTAGAAGAGGACATAAACAGTTTAGACTGGCGAACAATTACGCACCCGGATGATTTGGATGAAGATCTGGGACATATGGAACAATTGATTTCTGGAGAGATTTCCGGATATGAGATGGAAAAACGATATGTTCGCCCTGACGGGAGCTTATGTTGGGTAGAATTGTTTGTGCACGACATCAGTTTTTTAGAGGATCGTGAGAAAAAGCAGCATTTTGTGATGCTCATTGATATCACGGCTAAAAAAGAAGCAGAGCTGGAGCTGGCGGTAAGTCGAGACAGGTTTGCAAATTTCACCAAAGCGAGTACGGATTGGTATTGGGAAACAGATAAAGATACCCGATTTACCTATATCTCATCCATAGTCTCCAAAAGCACAGGGCTTTCAGAAAACCAATATATTGGGAAAACACAGCAGGAAACCTATGGCGACGATGCCTGGGGACAGGACGCCCTGATATCATTGTATAATCGATTAGAACAGAAGAAGGGCTTTCGAGACTTGGTGTTTTATCGCATCAATAAAAAAACAGGGAAAAAAGTCTGGTTGAGGACGAGTGGACAGCCGTTCTATGACAGTGCTGATATGTTTGCTGGGTTCCGTGGATCGACATCAGATATCACCAACCAATTGGAATTAGAGGAGAAATTAAAGCAATCCCAGAAAATGGAGGCTGTTGGCCAACTTACCGGCGGGATTGCCCATGATTTTAACAATTTGCTTGCTGTCATTCAGGGGAATGTAGAGCTTGTTTCGGAGGCGCTTGAAGAGGGCCGTCCCGTCCAGTCTGCTCAACTAAGACCCGTGTTAAATGCAACGTTACGCGGCGCGGAACTGACGCAAAGTATGTTGGCCTTTTCAAGAAAACAAGAATTGTCACCCGTTGTGTTACGGCTTGATTTACATGTGGATAAATTGGTGAATATGCTCCAGAGAACACTCGGTGAAACCATCAAGATCATCACTGACTTTGAAGAAAATCTTTGGGTTTGTGAAGCGGATCCGGGTCAAGTGGAGAACGCACTTTTAAATCTCTGTCTCAATGCCAGGGATGCAATGCCCAGTGGCGGAATCCTGTCGATTTCTGTTCAGAATGTAGAATTTGGCGGTGACTCTGTTTTATTGCAACCAGATTTCAAAGCGGGAAAATATGTAGTTTTAGCGGTAAATGACACTGGATGTGGCATGGATGAAAATGTACTTGAGCATGTCATGGAGCCTTTTTACACAACCAAGGAAATAGGCAAGGGAACTGGGCTTGGACTGAGCATGGTCTACGGATTTGCCAGACAATCCAAAGGGCATCTTACAATTAATTCTGAACTTAGTGTCGGAACCACCGTAAAATTATATCTTCCCTTCGCAGTGGAAAAATCGAATTAGGGGCTATTTATTAGCCGTGACCTCTTTTTTATTATCCGTAAATTTGGCCTGAATAAACGAATGTTTTTAATCGGTATCTGCTTTCAATTCGGAGAATGTGGATAGTGAATATTTGAAAGTTTTCATGAAATCGTGTGCGTAATCCTCAATCTGCCGGATTTCTTCATTTGACAGACTAGATTTATAGTTACCGATTGAATCCTTTGAAATGGAACGGCCCCTTATTTTCGTATCGAAAGAGTCGTTTTTCCCTCTCAGTCGCGTATAGACCCAATCGGCATCTTTATTGAAGGTGGAAAAATCCAAGCCTGTGAAAGCAGAAAGATCTGGGAAAAACTGATCTGGATCGGTAACCAAAGTTTCGTATTTGACGAACATCACTCTGTTTCGCGCTACTTTCATCAGATATTGCACTGATTGGTAAAAACTCAAAAAAATATGAGTGAGTTTTTTCATATCCCGTTGTGCGGCCACCATATTGCTGCTTCGCCCAAGTTTTTTTTGTTTTTCTGCGACGACAAGCATTGATGAAACCACATCCCTTGGATCTCGAACCATAATAACAAATTTAGCGTTGGGAAGGAGTTCTGCGACCGCTGGGAAAAGCGGCGTTAATTCTGGGTGCTTGAGAATAAGATCTCGTGGGCTGTGTTGTTGGCGATGAATAGATGTAAGCAGACTATCCAATTGTATTTTTGTGAAACCCTTCAGCTCCTCTAAGCCATCGAAGAAATCTGCTAGTGCTCTATCACTTTTGTTTCGCCATTGAGCGTATGTTTTGACATGACTGGTCAGGTGATGACATTCGAACATCATATCGTTGGTCGAAGGTGTACTGCATAAAGTGTGTTGTAAAAGGCTTGTGCCGGTTCTCATAGCACCGCCAACGAAAATAATGTTGAACTGAGTTTCCCTTTCTGTTGATGTCATTCTAGGCGACTTTCCAATGCATACGGGATTTACAAATCTTCTTTATTCAGAATCTGGCAACACTGTCGGTTCTAAAAAAGACAATCAATCAGGATTGTTGAACTGATTACAAGAAGAATGTCGAAAAAATGCTTTGATTTCAGTTCCTGGTTTCGAGTGCGGAATTTCATTTGACATTCATAATGATTTCATATTTTCTTCGCATACTTTCGGTATATTTCAAAATTCGACTCAGCGAAAGTGAGAGAGGACATTTCCATGTCGGCAGATTTCGACATTTTTATTATTGGTGGCGGGATAAATGGGTGCGGTATTGCGAGAGATGCCGTTGGCCGCGGATATTCTGTTGCCTTGTGCGAAATGAATGACTTTGCAAGTGGAACGTCATCCGGTTCAACGAAACTTGTCCATGGTGGGCTTCGGTATTTGGAACATTATGAGTTTCGACTGGTCAGGGAATCTTTGAGTGAACGTGAAGTTCTCTGGCGCACGGCTCCGCATATCATTTGGCCACTTCGTTTTACCTTGCCGTATCTTCCCGGTCTGCGACCAGCCTGGTTCCTCCGCCTTGGGCTGTTTATTTATGATTATATTGGTGGCCGCAAAAAACTGCCGGCGACAAAATCCGTTGATTTGACGAAAGCACCAGCAGGGGTACCGCTAAAGCCGGAAATCAAAAAAGGTTTCGAATATTCTGATTGTTGGGTAAATGATGCGCGTCTTGTCGTGCTGAATGCCCAGGATGCCGCTGCGATGGGGGCACAGGTAGAAACTCGGATGCGCTGCATTAATGCGCGGCGTGACGGTGGTATTTGGCATATCACCACCCAAAATACACAAACCAAAGAAGAAAAAACTTTGACGGCACGGGCACTGGTTAATGCATCCGGTCCCTGGGTGGATGACGTCCTCGAAAACTCCCTTGGCGATAAGCACGCTCAAAATGTACGGCTTGTGCAAGGAAGTCATATCGTTGTCCCAAAAATGTTTGATCATGATCGCTGTTACATTTTTCAAAATGCAGACGAGCGGATCATTTTTGCGATCCCCTATGAGCAGGATTACACACTGATCGGAACCACCGATCATGATTTTAAAGGGGATGTGAATAACATCAGTATATCTGATGAGGAAATCACTTATCTTTGTGCCGCGGCAAGTGACTATTTTACGAAACCCATTGAAGAGAAGGATGTTGTCTGGAGCTATTCAGGTGTTCGCCCACTTTATGATGACGGCGCATCTAAGGCTCAGGAAGCCACAAGAGATTATGTTCTTCGTCAAGACGGCAAAAATGGGGATGCGCCGTTGCTTAATGTGTTCGGCGGAAAAATAACCACATACCGCCGTCTGGCTGAATCCATGATGGAAAAAATTGAGGCTGCGCTTGGCAAGAAAAATGCGCGCTGGACAGCTTCTTCCACGCTTCCCGGAGGAGATTTCGAGCCGGAGGAATTCGACGAACTTGTTGATCAATTCGCGCTAAAGTACCCGTTCCTGGAAAGAAAACTGGTGTGGCGTTTTGTTCGTTCCTACGGGACCAAAACCGAGGAAGTCCTTGAAGGTATTACCTCGCTTGAGGGTATGGGTAAGGATTTTGGTGCTGGACTTACCGAGCGGGAAGTAAATTATCTCGTGAAAAATGAGTGGGCGCAAACAGCAGAGGATGTTGTTTGGCGCCGCGGTAAGCTCGGTATTCGCATGTCCACTGAACAAATTGCCGGGCTGAATGCATGGATGACGAATGGACGTTCCTGATAGCCCGAAAGGGGCAGACAACAAGCAAAAACCTGGCAGATATAACCTGACAGATTTTTGAGAGAAGAGCCGGCTCTCCCCCGGCTCTTTTTTTGTGTCCGGGATCTTAATTTTTCTATTTTGATTCCGGTGTTTTTTATTGGCTAAAACTGATAGACAGGACGGAATATTTCGTATTCCCGATACTTGGTGAAAGTGTACCATGTCCGTTCAGTCCAATTCCGCTCAAGATGTTGTTCAAGATTTCAAAGATGCGTTTATGTTTCTCGATGAGTGGACTGATCGATACGGCTATTTAATTGATCTTGGTCGAAAGCTACCGGAGTTTCCAAAAGAGCTGAGGGTTGATGAAAACCTGATGCAGGGCTGTCAGTCGCAGGTATGGCTGATCTCCCACATGGAGGGGAATCGATTGCAATTTCTGGCCATGAGTGATGCGATGATTGTTAGTGGTCTTATTGGGTTGCTTTTAGCCGTTTACAATAACAGAACACCTACAGAAATTCTTTCAACGGATTCTGCTTTTCTTGAAGACCTGGGATTAAACCAACACTTGTCTCCCTCCCGGAGCAATGGTCTCCATTCAATGGTCAAGCATATCATGGCAGCGGCACAGCGGCACGTTGCTGTGTAAGGCTTATTCATCGCCTTTCTAATTCCATAAAGGCAGTGTAGCATACCTCCAAAATCAAGAATAAGCGGCTCGACCGCCTTGGGAGGAATATGTCTATTCAACGTCTGCTGATCGCCAACCGCGGTGAAATTGCCTTGCGAATTTCCCGTGCTGCCCGCTCATTGGGGATATCTTGTGTTGCCGTATACCCGGAAGATGATAGGGGGGCTCTTCATGCGAAGAATATAACGGAAGGGATGCTCTTACCCGGTGCGGGTCCGGCTGCCTATCTGAATGGTGAAGAAGTGATTGCTGCGGCAAAGAGAGCCGGCGCGGATGCAATTCATCCAGGATATGGGTTCTTGAGCGAAAATGCTGAATTTGCCGCACTTTGCGAAGTCGAAGGGCTGAAATTCGTTGGGCCAACGGTGTCCACTCTTCGGGCTCTCGCCGATAAAAGTGCTGCGCGGGCACTCGCTATAAAAACCGCTGTTCCGGTACTCGCTGGAACCAATGAAGCAACGTCCGTTGACGATGCCAAAAAATTCCTGTCAGAACTATCAGCAGATAGTCACATGTTTATCAAGGCGCTGGCCGGCGGTGGCGGCAGAGGGATGAGATTGGTCACAGATCCAGGCGAGGTGGATGCGGCTTATGCAAGTGCCCGTGCGGAAGCCGAAGCGGCCTTTGGGGATGGGCGTCTCTATGTAGAACGTTTTATGCCCAATGCCCGTCACATTGAGGTGCAGATCATCGGGGATGGCAAAGATGTCATTCATCTGCATGAGCGGGATTGTTCTTTGCAGCGACGCAATCAAAAGGTTTTGGAAATCGCCCCGGCTCCCAATTTGTCTAAAAATGTAAAACAGTCCCTTTGTGAGGCCGCTGTACGTATGGCGCAAGCTGCGGGTTATTGCGGATTGGGAACTTTTGAGTTTCTGGTATCAGCTGTTGATGACAGTTATGCTTTTATGGAGGCTAATCCTCGTATTCAGGTTGAACATACAATTACTGAAGAAATATTAGGATTAGACCTGGTCGTGGCTCAGCTTCAGATCGCAAGCGGAAAAAAACTGGAGGAACTGGGATATGTGCAATCAGCAATGCACATCCGCGGATATGCGGTTCAGGCTCG
>JAESPT010000311.1 GCA_016765515.1 Sneathiella sp.
GCATAGGTATGGACAACAATGATGACGGATAAATAAAACAGGGCACTCAATGCCTCTTGCATCAAATAATGCTGTGCCTGGCTGGAAAAGTAGAATTTTTGAACGGCTCGTCGGCGCAAATTTCGGAGTTTACGGGAGACAGATGGCACCATGATCAAATTACTTTCCAGCGATTACTTTTAGCCAGAGGGCATTAATTCTTCAATTTTGTAAAGCGGAAGATAATTGACGAAATAAACATCCGTTTTGCCGCCGCTGAACACAAAAGCCTCTATAGCCGCCAATTTATCCTTGGACATCAGGCGAAAATAATCACAGGGACTCTCGTCATTGGAAATGACAGTGTCCGTCGCCGCCGATTTTGGATCCGCCTCCAGCCAATAAACCTCTTTCGCCTGATCTTCTGTATAATGACTTGCAAGCCAGGGACTATCCCCAAGAGAGTGCGGGTTGGCTTCCACCTCAACAAGATAATCACGATCAGCTGCGAACAGCTCAGCAAATTGATCCAGATTGATCATCGCCTCCACATGTGGCTGATCCGCACCATAGGCGACAGCCAAGCGATCTTCGCCAGTCTCATCGTCAATCCACATGAGAAGGGCACGCCCCTCTTTCGTCTTTCCCAGATGAAAGACCCGTCGCTCAAACCCGGCTTTCGCCGACAGGTCCAATCCGGTTACTTTTTGAACAAAAAACTCTGAATTGGAGATTTCCGGATGCTCATCAAATCCGATCTGCAATGCGTCCCCTTTTTGCAGGTCCCGGGGATGATCAAGGCTCCGCACAGGGGTCTCTTTCTTATGTCGACCAAACAGTTTTTTGAACATTTTTCACTCCGCAAAATGCGCCCGGCAATGTTGATACCGGGCGCTGTCAGTCTTTACTTTTTGGCTTTGATACGGGCCATGATATCACTGGTCTTGGAGGATTGGCCGCCAATTCCCGCTTCTTTCATGCGGCGATCCAGATCATCACCGCTCTCGACGGAAGCAAGATCTTCTGCGGCGCTAAAGCGATCATGTCGTTCCTGCTGGCGCTGCTTGATCCGCTCTAACGAGCTCATGGCGCTTGTCATCTTGGAGGACGATCCGGAAAAGCGGCTTGCCACAACCCCTTGTGCATTCTGCACAGCTTCCGTGGCTTTCAGAACATCCTGCTGCTGTTTCAGGCTTTTTAACCGGGCATCAGCTTTCTTGAGATTGCTCTTCAGTGAGTTCTCACTGTTGGTGAAATTCTGCAGCATGGACGTTTCTACTTCCAACTGCTCCTCAAACCCGCCAATGCGCTCGCAGATATCCTGCGCCAACTGCTCTTCGCCCTTCTCCAGCGCTTCACCTGCCATGGCCTCATGGCCGGCAATTTTTTTCTTCAAATCATCGACGCTCCGCTCAATCCCTTTGCGTTTTGCCATAATTTTGGTGAGTTCAGTTTTTGCTGTATTGATATCGTCTGACGCTTCCCGCAATTCCTGATCCATGATCCGGATTGCTTGATTATCGGCAATCGTCTCACCGGTTTCCGCGACCATTCCCTTAATTGCTGTAACGACTTTTTTCCAGGACATAATGTATTCCTTATTTACAAATTGTATTTCACTAGATCGGTAAGAAAGCGCTAGGACTTCAGATATTCCTGGCAGCTTTCAAGGGCTTCGATCACATTGTTTGCAAGAGTGGTAATCTCTTCAACGACTTCAGAAATGCTCGAATTGATACTTAACGCACCGAACAGAACATATTGATTGTTAATGATAGAGAAGGAGGAAAGAGGAACAGGCAAGTTCGCCCGAAGCAGCATGTCATTCAACTCGCCGACCTTGCCGTCCAGAATATCATCGGCGGTCCACAGATTGACAATCGCCAGAATTTGCTCTTCTCCAACAGTGACCATCACTGGAAATTCATCGATATCCTGCACGAGTGCTTGAATAACAGGTGTTTCGCCATCAATCCGGCTGATCGTCATTTCACCATTGGCCGCTTCTTCTGTCTCATTGAGTTGTGTAAACAAGTCCTCAGCGGTAAATTTTTTCATAAGTTGCCTATCCTTCGTAACGGTGTTCTGAAATTTGTTATTAAGCTCAGATTCAAGCTCTCGAATTAATTTGCGACCTGTAGGGGGTACCCAGACTTCAACTTGCACAAGACCCAGAGACCGCCTTCGATCTCTTAAGCGTTGTTGCCTTAGCGCCCCTTTTGTATCTTTCACCATCACTCTCTTCTTTGTTCTTGATGAATTACAAATAGTCGTTACGCGTGACGTTTTCAAGAGTGACATGTAACATTTTTTTTCAGCCTTTAACTTCACCCCAGTCCCTAAGGTGATATTGATAGATAACGCCGGACCTTGGCCGGTTAATCTTGATGGTTTCTGCGTCTTTAAAGAAATTTCGACCAAAAACGAAAGAAGCCTTGATCATCTCTGCTGTCGACCAGGCCTCTGGAATGCTCCCGGTAAAGGTTTCAATTTTTTCTTTTGCCGACGCCCCATGCGGGGTGGCAATGGTCCAGCCCCATTCCCCGAAACTGGGAACATTGGCGTGATACTGATCCACATTATTGAAACCGGAGGCTTCAATGGTTTTGCCGATACTGAGGAAAGTTCGTTTGGCATGATACGGCGACGTTGACTGAACAACCAGTGCCCCGTCCCCGGCCAGTACGTTTCGCAATTTAGTGTAAAAACCGGTGGAATAGAGCTTGTTCAAATCCGGGTGGTTGGGATCTGGCAAATCGACAATAATCGTGTCATAGCGGTTATTCTCGCTGATGAGCCGATCAACACTAAGCCAGGCATCGCCAAAGATTGTCTGCACCCTGGGATCGGAGAAGGATTGTTTATTCATCTCAATGAAGGGTTTGTTTCGGCCATCCGGATTTTCTGTTTTGAAAAACTCGACAAGCTTCTCATCCAGATCCAGCAAGGTCACCGATTGTGGGTTCCACCGAAGAACATCACGCAAAGCAAGGCCGTCGCCGCCGCCAATGATCAGAATATTGTCATGGCGGGCACTGGCCATCATTGCCGGGAAGACCAGCATGCTGTGATAAATCTCTTCATCCTGAGAGGCGAATTGCACATGACCATTAATATGAAAGGTGAGAAGCGGTTGCCCCGCCGGACCATTTTCCCGCCGGGTAACAACAAGCCGCTGAAAGTTGGTGTCGTAATTATAAACAACCTGGTCAGAATACATGACATCTTCCGCCATCGCCTGCCATGAAGGACCTTGATAAGCAATGGTCAGAGCCATGACGAAAAGAAAACCGTGAAAGGCCAACATGAATTCACGGTATTTAATCCTGCTGTAAAATCTGCAGATAAAGAAAAATCCGATGAGAAGATTGGCCA
>JAESPT010000312.1 GCA_016765515.1 Sneathiella sp.
CGCGTGGTTTCTGCGCTGCAAGATCCAGATGAACGGGTCAACGGCCGGGGCCTTGGAAAAATGCGCGATGCAGGCATTGAAGTCGTCGAAGGTATTTGCGAAAGTGAGGCGCTTGAGGCGAATCTGGGTTTTATCCTGAACAAAACCATATCAAAGCCGCTTGTCACTGTAAAAATGGCAACCAGCCTTGACGGAAAAATAGCGACGACGACAGGGAACAGTAAATGGATTACAGGGCCTGCCGCGCGCCAATATGGGCATTTGTTAAGGGCACAGAATGACGCCATTCTGATTGGCACGGGGACAGCTCTCGGTGATGATCCCTCCTTGACGTGTCGATTGCCAGGACTTGAAAAATACTCACCGATACGAATTGTTGCAGATAGTCGATTACGACTTCCTCTAACCAGTCAACTTGTTAAGACTGCACAGGACGTTCCTGTGTGGATTATTACGTTGCCCGGTAATGCCCGTGACCGTATGGAGGCCTACGAAGATCTTGGCGTCAATATTATTGAGGTTGAGCCGGAAGACTCCGGATTTGCCGATATGAAACTGGCCTTAAATGAGCTTTCATCGCGAGGAATTACACGATTGCTTGTCGAAGGAGGTTCCCATCTGCAGGCATCATTGATAAAAGGGGGCTTGGTTGACCGCTTTATGTGGTTCAGGGCCGCAAAAATTATCGGTGGGGACGGCATTCCTGCTCTTCAATCCATCGGTTTGAAAGACGTGGTTGATGCCCCTGCTTTGGAATTATTGGAGTCTCGCCGGTTAGGTGAGGACCAGTTGGAAAGTTACTCTTTTCGGAACTAGGTAAATATGTTTACGGGAATTATTACGGATGTCGGGCAAATCGCCTCACTTGAAAAAAGTGGTGACACTCACATAAAAATTAAAACCGCTTTTGACACATCAAACATTGATTATGGTGCTTCTATCGCTTGCTCGGGGCCTTGTCTGACGGTTGTGGATAAAGGCGAAGACTGGTTTTCTGTTGAAGCGTCAGATGAAACACTCTCCTGCACCAGCCTTGGTGACTGGAAAGAAGGAACTTCGGTTAATTTGGAACGGGCCCTCAAGTTGGGCGATGAGTTGGGCGGTCATGTGGTCACCGGCCATGTGGATGCGGTCATCACGGTGATGGAAATCGAAGAAATTGGCGATTCCACCAAATTAACCCTGTCGTTACCAGCTGATTATGCTGCTTATGTTGCGACCAAAGGTTCAATTACCCTTGATGGTGTTTCTCTCACGGTAAACGACATTGGGGATGACTTTTTTAATGTGAACATTATTTCACATACTAAGGCCCATACGACCTTCAAGAATTTGAAAGTGGGGCAGCGAATTAATTTTGAGATTGATGTGTTGGCACGCTATGTCGCACGAATGACAGAGGTAAATAAATAACAATGACAGAAAATATGCACCTCTCTCCCATCGAAGAGATCATTGAAGAAGCCCGAAATGGCAAGATGATTATTCTGGTGGACGCTGAAGATCGTGAAAATGAGGGCGACCTTGTTATCCCGGCTCAAATGGCCACTCCGGATGCCATAAACTTTATGGCAAAATATGGACGGGGTCTGGTTTGCCTTTCCATGACGGAAGAAAGAATAAACGAATTGGATTTGCCTTTGATGGCCCAGTCCAATGCATCTCGTTTGCATACGAATTTTACCATCTCCATTGAAGCGCGGGAAGGAGTGACAACCGGGATTTCGGCTGCGGATCGCGCGACAACAATTGCGGTTGCCATCGATCATACCAAAGGGGCGCTGGATATTGTCAGCCCTGGCCATGTATTCCCGCTTGTGGCGCGCGAAGGCGGCGTTCTTCGCCGTACGGGTCACACGGAAGCTGCTGTGGATATTGCCCGTCTTGCCGGCATGATCCCCGCCGGTGTTATCTGCGAGATCATGAATGATGATGGCACCATGGCCCGTCTGCCAGACTTGATTGAATTTGCTAAAATTCACGATCTGAAAGTTGGAACAATAGCCGATCTGATCGAATATCGCCGCCGCTATGATAGTCTGATCGAGCGGGAAATTGAGGCCGATATATCAAGTAAATACGGCGAAGACTGGAGAATGATTGTTTTCTCCAATAAACCTGAATATGCCGAACATGTTGCCCTGGTAAAAGGGGATGTAGCTTCCGCTGACACAGTGATGGTGCGTATGCACGCTCTGAATTTACTGGGAGATGTGTTAGGTGAAACCGATGAGCATCCAGACATTCTACATGATGCGATGTGTCAGATAAATGATGAAGGGCGCGGTGTTGTTGTTCTTATTCGAGAACCCCGCCCAATGGCGCTCTCAGACCGCATCCGCCGCAAACTTGGTGAGCCGTTAAAAACACCACCGGAACTTCGCGATTATGGGATCGGGGCTCAAATCCTGCTTGACCTGGGTGTCAAAGATATGATCCTTCTGTCCAATACGGAAAGAAATATCGTAGGGCTAGATGGTTACGGTCTTTCTGTAAGTGAAACCCGGCCGATTAAGGCCAGAGGATAAGAGTATGAGTGACAGTTTACATATTTTGATTGTAGAGGCAGACTTTTACAGAGGTATCTCAGATTCTCTTCTCGAAGGCGCCAAAGAAGTTCTTGATCGTGTCGATGCCAGTTATGAAATTATCCGAGTGCCTGGATGTTTGGAAATTCCAGCGGCGATACGGTTTGCCATTAAAGCCATGGAATTCATGGGCGGACGTCGTCGGTTTGACGCTTATGTTGCGCTGGGCTGCGTTATTCGCGGTGAAACGTCTCACTATGATACAGTGTCAGAAGAAAGTGCGCGGGCGCTGATGGATCTGAGCACTGACTACTGTATTGCTTTGGGCAACGGGATAATAACATGCGAGAATGAAGATCAGGCATGGGCCCGGGCAAAGAAAGACGATAAGAACAAAGGCGGAGGTGCCGCACAGGCAGCTCTCGATATGTTAGTTGTAAAAGAACAATTCGGGTTGTTTCCAAGATGAGTAAAAAATCTGAAAAACGGGGTGATAAACACAGTCGTCGGACACTGGCGCGGCTGAATGCAGTGCAGGCCTTTTATCAAATGGGGATAGAAGATCAGTCCGCGAACTCTGTTGTGGAGGAATTTCTAGTCCACCGTCTTGGCGCTGAAATTGATGATGTCCAATTTGAGGATTCGGATAAAGCGCTTTTCAAAGACCTGGTTCTGGGGGCAAAAGAGAGACTTGAAGAAATCGATGCCCAGATTGAAGCGGTATTGGATAAAGACAGAACTTTGAGTCGTCTTGAATTGGTCCTGCAAGCAACTTTACGGGTTGCTGTTTATGAGCTGCTGGCGCGTATCGATTCCAATGCAAAGATAGTCATCACAGAATATGTGGGTATCTCAAAAACCTTCTTTACAGGAAATGAACCTTCATTTGTCAACGGTGTGTTGGATCGTATCGCACGGACGATACGTCCTTCAGAGTTTGATTAGGAGAAACTCGTGGCCGGGAAACCTGGCGAATTTGAGCTTATCAAAGAGATTTTGTCTCCGCTCACCACGGGTATGCCAGGTGCGTTAGGGTTGACCGATGATGCTGCTCTCTTAACGGTAGAGCCGGGTCATCAACTGGTTATCACAAAGGATGCAATGGTGGCAGGTGTTCATTTTTTTGAAAATGAAAAGCCTGCCTTGATTGCAAAAAAACTTCTTCGAACCAATTTATCTGATTTGGCGGCAATGGGGGCGAAGCCCATCGGTTATCTATTGGCAACGGCCTGGACTACCGATTGTGATGCCAACTGGATAAGATCTTTTGCGGATGGGCTGCGCGATGATCAGGATCAATATGGGATCGGCCTTCTTGGCGGTGATACCGTTAAAACATCAGGACCGCTGACTTTAAGTCTGACAGCTTTAGGTTCTGTTCCAACTGGAAAATCTTTGCGGCGGAATTCAGCAAAAGTTAGTGATTTAGTTTACGTAAGCGGAACTATTGGTGACAG
>JAESPT010000313.1 GCA_016765515.1 Sneathiella sp.
TCGGGCTCTTTAAGTTTGGAAATTAAATGGTAATGAAGCTATGGCGCTTGTCGTCTTTGCCGCGGCCTGGAAACAAATAGCTTATAATTTCCTGTTCTTCCTGGCAGGCATGCAATCTATTCCAAAATCACTGATTGAGGCAGCGTCTATTGATGGCGCTGGTCCTGGGCGGCGATTCTGGACAATTGTTTTCCCCTTATTATCACCAACAACGTTTTTCCTGTTGGTCATTAATATCGTTTATGCGTTTTTTGAAACCTTCGGTATTATTGATGCTGTGACGGGTGGCGGCCCTGCCAATTCAACCAGTATTCTGGTGTATAAAGTTTATACGGATGGATTTATTGGGTTGGACCTTGGCGGGTCGGCCGCACAGTCCGTTATCCTGATGTTCATTGTGGTCTGTTTAACGGTTGTTCAATTTCGGTATGTTGAGAAAAAGGTTGCGTACTGATGATTGAAAATAGACCATTTCTTAAAATTTTGGCGCATCTGGTTCTTATACTGGGTGTGGCGACGGTTGCTTTTCCAATCTGGATTGCCTTTGTTGCAGCAACACACGATGAAGATCGCATGTCTCAAATACCTTTGCCTTTATTACCCGGTTCCCATTTCTGGGAAAATCTGGATATTGCGCTAAATCAGGGATTATGGGGTGGTGACGGCACTGGGGTGGCCTTCATGCTGATGAACAGTATGATTATGGCTTTGATGATAGCCTTTGGGAAAATCACTATTTCTCTGATGTCGGCCTTTGCCATTGTTTATTTCAAATTTCCGTTCCGCATGGGTTTTTTCTGGCTGATCTTTATCACTTTGATGCTGCCGGTTGAGGTGCGAATTTTGCCGACTTTCGAAGTGGTTGCCAACCTTGGTATGCTGAATACCTATTGGGGGCTGACAATTCCGCTGATTGCTTCAGCTACGGCAACCTTCATGTTCCGCCAAGTGTTTTTGACCATACCGGATGAATTGTTGGAAGCGGCCCGTATTGATGGTGCTGGCCCGCTTCGGTTTTTCAAAGACATATTGATCCCCATGTCACAAACCAATATTGCGGCTCTCTTTGTGATCCTCTTTATTTATGGCTGGAATCAGTATCTTTGGCCTCTTCTGGTCACGACAGATCAGGATATGTACACCATCGTTGTGCAGATCAAAAGTATGCTGGAAAGTGCTGAGCAAGCTCCAGAATGGAACTTAATCATGATGACGACACTCCTCGCCATGCTGCCTCCGGTGGTTGTGGTGATCTTTATGCAGCGGCTCTTTGTCAAAGGCCTGACTGAAACAGAAAAGTAAAAGTGAAGGTATATAATGGCAAGTGTAGCACTTGAAAATATCCAGAAGACCTATCCAAATGGTTTTAAGGCTATTCATGGCGTGGATGTTGATATTCAGGACGGCGAATTTCTTGTTCTCGTTGGCCCTTCGGGATGTGGAAAATCAACTTTGCTCCGTATGATTGCTGGCCTTGAACCAGTAACAGAGGGCGTCATGGGTATCGGCGGGAGGAAGGTCAATAAGCTTGAGCCTTCCGAACGTGATATTGCAATGGTTTTCCAAAACTACGCTCTCTATCCGCATATGACGGTCTACAATAATATGGCCTATGGTTTGAAAATCAAGGGCCTGCCCAAGTCAGAAATTGAAGAGCGCGTCAAGAATGCAGCCTCTATCCTGGAGCTGACAGATGAACAATTAACGCGTAAACCACGTGAATTAAGTGGCGGCCAACGCCAACGCGTTGCAATGGGGCGGGCGATTGTCCGCAAGCCGAGCGTCTTTCTGTTCGATGAACCTCTGTCCAATCTGGATGCGAAGTTGCGGGTGCAAATGCGCATGGAAATCAAACGTCTTCAGGACGATCTGGGGATTACCAGTATCTACGTGACCCATGACCAAGTTGAAGCCATGACTTTGGGCCATCGTTTGATGGTTCTGAACAATGGTGAGGTGGAACAATTGGGTACACCGCTTGAGCTATATGAGCATCCGGCGTCACTTTTTGTTGCTGGTTTTATCGGCTCTCCCGCCATGAATATGATTACCAGTAAAATATCCTCAGACGGGAAAACTATACACATAGCCGACGATATAGAACTGGCTCTAGAAAATGGTGGTTCTGCGGATCATACGAACAGGGATGTGATCCTTGGTGTACGGCCTGAACATCTGGAGCTTGCCTCCGGTTCTGATGATGCCTTACCGATGACAGTAACGGTGGTGGAGCATTTAGGCGCAGAAACGTTGGTGCATGGCCATTTTGGAAATGACATGACGGATCTCACCATACGTAAAAGCGGTATTCTACAAGTAAAGGCAGGTGATATCCTGCCCACGAAAATTCGTCAGGATCACATTCATCTTTTTGATCCAACAACAGAAAAACGAATTAACCTTTAGCTGGTAGTGGGGGGATGGCGAGTCGGATCGGCCATCTCCCCTTGAACGGTGTCACAAGAGCACGGGCGACTAAATCAAGTCTGTCTTGTCCATAGAACATATCGTCCGCAACGAAGTAGGTGGGCGATCCAAAAACACCACGATCAATAGCGTCGCGTGTATTGGCTTCATAGGCGGCCTTCACATTCTGTTTTGACGCGGATTCGAAAAGTGGATCGGCTTCAATATTGACGGTTTGGCATATGTTTTTCAGATCGATTTTGGACGCTATGTCCGCATCATCAACCCAGTGGGCACGCAACATTTCCTCGGATAAGGCATTGATATCGAGACCGGCTTGATCGGCGGCGATAAGAACGCAGTTCGCAAAATTGATGTCATTGGCATGGTGGGTGGGTATTGTTTCCATAACGTCAATATTCCGATATTCGGCCCATCGTACAATTTCCCGCTGGAAGAAATATTCCATATGAAACTGGCTTCGTTTTGCCATCGACAGGGAACCCACAGCAGGCATAACGGTTCTTAAATCCATTGGTCTATGAATAATAGTTGCGCCAGCTTTATCGGCAATCCGTTTTAATTCTGCTGCTCCCAGATAGGCGTAAGCTGAATGGGCGGCATAAAAAAATTCAATATTCATGAGTCAACTTTCAGATTATCTGGTTGAAAGAGTACGGGAAACTGCATCTTTCCAATTTTCGTAGGCCGCATCTTTTATTGCATCACTCATGGTGGGGGTAAAGCGGGTCTCACGCATCCACATCTTGGAAAACGCCTCCGGTTCAGGATAGAAGCCGACAAACAGGCCGGCAAGATAGGCAGCGCCAAGGGCCGTTGTTTCCAGCACAGTTGGACGGTCCACAGGCGCTCCCAATAAATCGGAAAGCCGCTGCATGGTCCAGTTGGACACAACCATCCCCCCGTCTACCCGGAGTACTGTTTCCAATTCACTGCCAATGTCAGCTTTCATGGCATCCAGTAAATCACGGGTCTGATAACAGACGCTCTCCAGTGCTGCTTTGGCAAAGTCAGCAGGACCTGTCGCTCTGGTCAGCCCATAAATGGCACCGCGGCATTCAGCATCCCAATAGGGCGCGCCAAGACCGACAAAGGCTGGCACCATTATGACATTTTGCTGAGGATCCGCATTTTCCGCCAATTCACCGGATTGAGCCGCATTTTCAATAATACCGAGCCCGTCGCGCAACCATTGAACGGCAGACCCGGCAACAAAAATTGATCCCTCCAGTGCATACGTCGGTTTACCGTTCAGCTGGTAGGCAATTGTCGTCAGCATTTTGTTGTTGGACGTGACGGCGGTCTCTCCCGTATTCAAAAGAGCAAAGCAGCCCGTGCCATAGGTTGATTTCATCATTCCGGGCTGAAAGCAGGCTAGGCCAACCGTTGCAGCTTGTTGATCTCCGGCGATGCCAGTAATTTTGGCTGTTCCGCCGAACAGGGAAGGATCAAGATCACCAAAATCAGCCGAACTGTCTTTCACTTCAGGCAACAGGGAGGCCGGAATGTTTAAAATCTCCAGCAGTTCTTTTGACCACTCACCGGTGTGAATATCATAGATAAGCGTTCGGCTTGCATTGGTGGCA
>JAESPT010000314.1 GCA_016765515.1 Sneathiella sp.
ACAATAGTTTACTGGCATTCCAGCTATCTTGGCTCGACTTCATAGCTCACTAGATGCAAATGAATGTATACCGATCCGACAGATGTCAATGACGATATCTGTCGGTTTATTATGATCTAGTCCTCGATAACACGCTTCAGATAAGAGCGAAATTGCGCTACTTCTTCTTTAGTGAATTTTGACGACAACTCATCATGAGCCTTGCGGGCATTTGCCAAAATCGACTCATATGCCAGCTTGCCGCTCGGTGTGATATCAAGAATTTTCTGACGGCGGTCTGTCGTTGACGGAGTGCGTGTTATGAAACCGTGTTTTTCCAACGACTTGACAACAACACCAGCATTGGTTTTGTCTACACATAGAAATTTTGCTAGATTGTTCTGATCCAACCCTTTCTTATTCGACAATATGTTCAGCGCACCAAACTGGCTTGTCGTAATGCCATTCAGATGGACCTGAAAAGTTGCACTGGCCTTTTGATGGGCCCTTCTTATAAGAAAACCCAGGCGGTTATACAATTCATCCAAATCGGTGTCATCTTGTTTCATAATTACATAAATTACCTATTTATTCCGCCTTCCCATCTGTTGTCATATTTCGCAATCAGGGAATAACAGAGTTACATATTATCAATCAATTATATGAGTCAGAATACCAACACACACTCTTGCAATAAATTACTTTTTGGCCATGATTCAAATCAATGGTACCGAGGTGAATTACAATATACAATTTCAAAGCAATTCAATACCGGATGCTCAAAGTCTATCATGGTAATACATATCCATAACAATTTCTTGCTAACAATTAATCCTTCTCTTCAGGCGGATCAAACGCGACCTTGCAAATATCACCACTGCAGTTCAGAGGCGGGATTTTCGTTCCCAGTGCCTTCATAACCAGCAACGATACAATGATGCTGAAAAACATCGATAAAAACGCCGGCAAAATATGGGGAGAAAGAGACGGCGCAGAATAAAACAGAAGAATATCATTGCCGCCAGGAATGACGGAAGCACCAGCGCCCATAAAAACACCTCCCAGAATATAGCTGATCCATTGCACCTGTGGGCGCAGTTGCCAATGAAACCGTCCACTTTGCCAGGCAGACACGCCAATACCAGCAATTAAGGCAAGAAACATAATCCACAAAATAACAGGGGGTTGAGGAGCTCCCTTTGCAACAAACTCTACGGTTTGCCTGAGAAGGCCCGTATAGGGCCAAACTCCGACAGTCATGTAAAGTACCGCATTACTAATTCCCATCAACATTGCAGCCCCAGACAACCGGTAATACGGCGACAACACACGGTGTTTCCATTTCAGTGTCCTGCTTGACAGGAAAATCCGAATGAATTCAAAACACATCCATGTGACGAAAAATATTGTAATCGGTAAATGAAGATCACCCATTTTTGACAGGACGGTAACACTTTCAACTTGGGGCATTAAAATAGCCGGGGGGTTGATGGCGCCAATAGTATAAATCCCAGCCGCGAAACCAATGAGTGACAGTCCCATTCCCAAATTTCCGCTGCCAAGCCGTGTCAGTGTTGAAAAGGCACATCCTCCATTTATCGTGGCGCCGACACCAAACAATATTCCGCCAAATACTGTCGGTAAGGAAATTTTCCAACCGCTTCTGAACAGAAAATCCGTATCAGCGACACTGTCGACGAGGAGCGATACACCAAGAACCCAAAGCACTACTTTGAGAAAACTGAAGAGCATATATCCTCTGTGCGTGGTCAGAATTTCTTCCATGGCACGGACGGAACAAAACCCACCGCGTTGTGCCGCAAATCCGATCACCACAGCCAGAAAGGGTGCCAAAAAAAATATCAACATAAGAATATCATAATGCGAAAGTAGGTCGCAAAACTAGGTTGCTGATTTTTTGCTCTCCTTGACCCAACAATTTCCTGCGAAACCGCATCAAATGACATGACAAAGGGTGCTAACCTCCCTACATCAATAAAAATACTTCTTGGTTTCTCGACCTCATAGAAAAAAATCTTTATTGCAACGGCGGAGAGAGTCTTTGACAGGAAGTATAATCAAATTTTGCAGAATACATTGAGAAAGTGACCACTCTAAACAGGTAACTTTTTGGAAGAAGATTCCAACATAATATTACAACAATTGCGATCTGTAATTTCTTTGTCGATCATTATATTATTGTGAGTGACCACGAAAGAACCGTACAGATTAAATTCAATATTATTTCCACGTCGTTAAGAAATTATTTGGTAATTGAACTACAAAATATGAACGTCATTTGAAATTTGTGCACTATCTTCTTTATGCACCGGAATAACGTCAACAATAACAAACAGAGGCGATTAATTTGTCCGCAGAACTTCTAAAAGCGGCACTGGAGGCGACTGACATCCTGATCTTAAGTCCGGATGAAACCGTTCGCCATCTGTTTGAAAATGCTGGTTTCCGCAGGATCAAAACCATTCGGCAGGATTTTGAAGACGCTCTTGTAATAATAACAGCCGGACACTGTGACGTGATCGTGCTGGATGACTTGTTTTTAGAGGAAAAAACACTGGATTTTATCAAATCCATTCGCGCTGGCGAGTACGGGGAGAATATATGCTTGCCCATCGTGATTTTGATCTCGGATGCCAGCCAGGATTTGGGCCGAAAAGCGGTTCAGGTGGGGGCAGATGATGTGGTCCTCAAACCTCTTTCCGTCAATGATGTGAACAAACGAATGAGAGCCCTGCTCACGCGGGATCTTCTGTATATCGTTACGGCCAATTATATTGGCCCTAACCGCCGCAATGCCGACCGTACAAATCACAAGCGCGACAATCTGGTCAGTATTCCCAATGCCATGCGGATGAAAGCCGAGGGCCACCAGGAAACCACGGCGCACATTTCTCAATTGATGTCCGTTGCAAACCGGGCAATTAACAATATCAGTGCGGCCCTTGAAGGCGAGGTCATACAAAAACTGATTAATGATGCCATCGCCAACCCCAAGGATTTTCAAGCTGCATTAAGACGATTGCAGCCTATTGTAAAAACCTTTGCAAAAAAACTCGCGCAGACGGACTTCGAACATATTGGGGATCTGTGTAAATTGATCCTGGGTATCATCGGCGAGATAAAAGGGCCGCCTGATGCAAAAAGTACAGAAATTCTCACTCTCGTGAGTCAGGCTTTGCATCTCTCTTTCGAAGACGATCTTCAATCAAAAGCGGCGGCGGCTGAAATCATCTCGCTCCTCAAGAAACGCTAGAAGCGTCAAATGGGTGTCTCACTCTTTTGGAAAAGTATCAAATAGCGCTGCGGTGTCTATTGCACGGCACCAATCCGTTTGTTCGTTCATAAAAATCTTGTCCTGTGCCGAAAAATGAGGCTCTGCATTTAAGGATCCGGCCGGAACAATGACAGCGGTTTGATGTGTATTGAAAAAAGGAACCCCGGATCCACAATTCTTGCAAAAGGCTTTTGTTATATCCCGGTTGAGCAACTTGAAAGTACGCACTTTCTCCTCCCCATCAAGCCACTTGAACTGCGCCGGATCACCAAAAAGATTAGCGGCAAAAGCGGATCCACTGATCCGCCGACATTGTTCGCAGTGACATAGGAAAAACCGACTGAACGTATTCTCAATCTCATACATCACCTCACTGCAGAGGCATTCGCCGGATATCATTTTCAGCATTTCGTCTCTTCTTGATTTTGTAATTCTGACCAAGTATTTGCTAATCCAAAGTGCAAATTAGTCATTCCCTGGTCAAATTCATAAATTTGAAGACAACTATCAATAAGAGTTAAAATTACTAATTATTCGAATGAATATTATCTACTGACCTGGTTGCGCCCTGCTTTTTTTGCTCGGTACAACGCTTTATCCGCAGCCTTCAAAATGGTATCGGGTTTTTGCTTCCCCCCCTTGGACTGTGCGGATCCAATTGAGACGGTAACCTTGACTGTCTTTCCTTTGAGCTTACTTGATTTTGATTTTGGTTTTTTCTTTGGACGTTCTTTTCCGCGAATATGAAAAGCAGCCTGTTCAACGCGCTTGCGAATTTCTTCAAGATGTTTTTTGGCTGTTTTATTATTTGCCCGCGGCAGCAAAATTGTAAATTCCTCGCCGCCATACCGATACGCTTTGCCGCCTCCGCCAATTTTTGCCAAATGTGCGGCAACCATGCGCAATACCTGATCGCCTGTATCATGGCCGTAGGTATCATTGAATTTCTTGAAATGATCTATGTCGGCCATGGCGATGACATAGGGGGATCGCAGTTTTTTCATATCCATGGACAGGGCACGGCGGCCCGGAATTTCGGTTAATTCATCAACAAAAGCCATTGAATAGGCAGATTGCAGGATCATACTTGTTAGAATGAGAATTGCTGCGGTCATGAAAAGATCGACAGCTATAATGTTTTGAGCGAAGTGAAGGGCAATTGCACTTGCAATGAGGGCTCCGAGTGTCGCACCGGCAATGGAAGATCTTGACAGGATCAAAGTTAAGATCAGTGCCAGTACCCCAACAAAATAAAAGATCAGGGATGGCTGAGGCAGCCGGGTCCATGCGTCCAAGTCTGCGGGCAACAACCGAGAATGAAGCGCATCAATAATAGCAACATGCACGGACTCGCCGCCGTAGAGCGTTATCCAGTACAATCCCCCGGCTTGCCCGAAGACAAGAGCTAGCCGAAGAAGTCCCCAGGAGCTGAAGAGACCACGCTCCTCCAAAAAAGTGAAAATAAGCATATTCAACGGCAGCAGGATGGAAATCCCCGCGTGGGCAACCTGCCAAGTAAGATTTTTATCTGAGAAGACCGCAAATTCTTTTAAGCCCAAATAAGATAAAACCAACCCACAGAGAATAAGAGCAATATTTGATTGGCCAAACTGCCACCCCAAAAGGATGCCAACGGCGACAAGGCCCACAGGTAGAAATTCCGGAAAATCATTCAGGAAAAAGGTTGCTGAACTGGAAACTGAATAAAGGATGATTGTTATCGCTAAAATCACCAATGATACAAAGATATTCGAAAAGACCGTTCGGATAACCTGAAACTCCCTATTTCCCGCAATCCCTTATGACGCCGGGAAACAATGACCTAACATACCTTAAGGATGACTTCCAGTTCCGCTTGATAGATAAAAATTCATCCCCTCAACGGCATTTTCCAAGGAGCCCAAGCTGCACTTTAATCTGTCCGAGAATTTTTTGGTCCTTCATCCAAATATCGTGAATGACAACAGCGTTCCTGCCCAGCGAATACGTCGCCCGAATTTGCGCTGCTGCCGAACCATTTTGAGGGATCAAACGAAACAACGCGCCCAATAAGGCCGCATCGACAATGCGATCAAACAGCCGAACCGGCTGAGCGTTGGAAAGGTGATGTCGTCGTTTGATGTTTTCAAGGATGCGTTGTTCTGAAGAAGGAATCTGCCCTGCACTTTGACGCAGGAAAAGGCTAGTTTGGTCTGAATTAATCTTCGCCGACTGTCCCGCAAGACCCGTTTCCAGAAATATCTGCCCATTGTTATCCATCAAGCCACTTTGCAGTCCGAGACAGGTTACAAAAGCGTCAAAAAGCCTTTCCCGGTGACGGTTTTCCTGCGGCCAGGCAATCTCGACATTGGGTCCTTTTCCCGTCTCTAAAAGTTTCAGGAGTACCCGGCCTTCAGCCACCATATCGGCCGTGGGTTTGTCCACGGTCACCGTCTGCTTCACCGCATTTTGAGACACCGGTGTTTTTGGTTTTTCGGTTGGTTCAAGACGATCTGGCGCCTGACTTTTCACTGGCCGTTCTACCGATTTCAACGCCACGACAGAGGATCTGGCCGGCGGCGGCGGCAAGGTTACCGCTTTCATCAAAAAGGGCTTCTTCAATTCTTGCAACGGTGGCTTGTCCAGCTTGTTTGGACTAGATTTCTCCCGATCCTTCAAATCAGGCACCACCAGAATGAGTAACATCACGGCCAGCAGAAGAGTTAATCCAAGTGGCCCCTTTTCTTCCGCTAGTTTCATGAAGGATTGCCTCACTGAGAAGACATTTCCGCAGAGAAAAGCTCCATATTTTCAGCTAAAATCCGCAGCTTTTCCTGTCGATCTTCGCGCTTGATGACCTTAAAGTCGTCTTCCACTTGTTTCGGTGCGACAGGGTTCAAGATTTCCTGCCGGCGCCGGGCTACTTCTGGAGACAAGGATTGCGTTTGCGCTTGATCTGCAAATTTTACTATAGGAGAGGTTAAGGTTTGATCCCCCTCCTTTTTACCCTGATCCGTTGGTGGCGCTGAAATATTGTCAGGCGTGATTTCCGCCCTCCGACTTATGGGTGGCTCTGTTTTTTCCAACGACGCTGTTGCCTTTGACAGAGCTGCCTCTGCTTTTTCAATCATTTCATCAAAAACTTCCTCCGTCTCGCCTGATGCCTTTTCCAGATCAGGTTTGCTGGCGGTAAATAAAAACAGAAGGGCCGCACCAACGACCAAATTAAACATCAAAAATTTCATTATCTTGATCCTTCTTCACTGTTGATGGCGTGAGAACCTGCGGCGCGAAATGACGATCTGTCCCGGCAATCAAGAGGATGGACCGCAACAACGCAGAAATCGGCAAGCCAATGACCGTTGTCATAAAGGCCAGACTGAAATTAGCCGTCACTTCCCGGATAACAACCTGAACGGTATCCGGTGTGAGTTCCTGCCCGGCCAAACTGCCAATGCCAAGGCTGATCCCAAGAAGCGTAAAAGTGAGGGCCAGTGTGGTGACTCCATTCGCCGCCTGAACGCCCATTTCCTGCCAGTAAGCCGGGTTTTCAAATGGCTCTCTATGCATGCGGATCAAACAGAATAATGACAAGAAAACAAGGCTGCAAAGCAGGGAAATGAAAGTGATCCCAAGCACGTTCAACGCCCAGTCGGCAAGATCCAGGGGATCTTTGGAATAGAGAAACACCGCACCCGCAGCCCCAATAGCAATCAATCCCAGCAGATAACTTGCTGCTTGGGCCAAATGCCCGGTATTGCGTATAAACTGGCGCATTTTAACGGCGCCCCATAGACGCGTTAAACAGGGTTTGGGTCGACAGTCCGACACTGTTCAACCAGTGATCCGTCAGAGAGCGATCCTGTTCAATGGACGCATGAGCAAGAAATGTGAGATCATAATTCTGAAAAGCGGCTTGTACCAGCGACGTGTTTTTCCCGGCCAGGCTTTTATCCCGAAGAACCATCCTTTCCAAATCAATCAGACGTGTTCCCGTGGTTTCCAGTCGGGCTTGGCGTTCCTTTATGCCAAGATCTCCTGATAACATGGTGTCAATGAGGATCGCCCGTTCCCGCTCAAGATTTTCTAGCGAGCCAGCCTCGGCGCTGGCCAGTACAAACAAGGATAAGGTAGCGCTTAAGCTAATAAAAAATAGAAGTTTCATTGGTTTTCTCCTTGTTACTGATTGATGAAATATTCAACGACATAGGAGCGCGGTACGTCATCTGACGGCGCGTCTAAATCTTGGGAGGCCAATTGGGTTTCCTCTGATAACGCCAGGGCATCAAGGGAGATGAGTTTTGCCATATGTGCCAGAATTATTCTTTCCTGATCAACCAGCGCCAATTCCGCTTCGTTGCGGGAAATGAGACTCCGTAGATAATCAGACTGACTGAGCGCAATTCCGTTGAGGGCCGGTGCCTGATTTGATGGATGGGCGTTGACAGCAGCAACAAGACTTTCGATCGCACTCATGTTCCGGGCATATTCCTGAGAATACCGGCTCGTCCCCATAGCAACCGACTGCATCAATTTCATATCCACTTTTGACAAGCTGGATTGAAATCGCGCCTGAGCATTTTCCTGCAGACTGACCAGGTGTTTCTGTTGCGGTGATCCCGCCTGTTTTTTGCGGCTCAATTTGCCCAGAAGCCGCTCATAAAGACGGAGCTTTATCCGGGCTCTTTTCCGGCGCAGATCCTGATTTTCCTTCAGCATTTCAACATAGTTTTTCTTTTCCAAAAGAAACTGATGCTGTAATTCAACCCGGGTTTCACCATCAGCCTGCTCAATGGCCTTTTGAAGATCTCCCAGTGTTGATTGTTTCAGCTGTGAATTGGCTTCTGTTTCCTCAAGCGCTGTTGCCAATTCAGATTTTCGAAAATCACTTTCAACAGCTTTTTCCAAATGCTGACCCGGCAATTTTATCAACCGCTCACTGGCTGTCGGTGCCCAGACCGCTGTTGTGGCATAAGCAAAAGGTATGCTGATGAGACAGGCTAGAACAGCCCCCAGGAAAATTGCGATAAAAATGCTCTTCAGTCGATCGTGTATTCGCTTAGTTTGTTCCGGATCCGGATCAATATAAAGATTGTTCATTGTGTCACCTCCTCACAGCGGGTTATCGGTTTTTCCAGTGGTGCATGCGCCGAATTTCCCGTTTCAGTTCAGCGCTGACATTCAGGGTTGAAAATTCACCGAAGGTCCATTGATCCGTGCGGCCTAACAAGGCTTCTGCGGAAGCAACAAAGGAAGATCCGTCGGCAAAATAGAGATCATGTTCGGGATAACGGTTTTTGAACGTCTCGAAATTTCGCCGCGCCTGTTCAACATCTCCGCCCTTGAAGTAGTTGATGACGACCAGCGCATTGAGGCGCATCTGTTCATCTTTCGAGACCACATCACTGCCATTCCCTAACTCGCCAACACATTTCTCTGCAACACGGGCGCTGGTGAGGTAGGCACCTGAGCCGGCTTTTCGGCGGGCCATTTCATCCCGCTCATGCGCTTCGTCCTTACATTTTTCGAAAGCATATTTCTTTTCGTACTGAGAATAACGTTCAGCTCGATATTCCAGTCCGGCTGTCGGGTCCTGATCGGTGGTTAATTGACAGGCTCCCAGAAAAAGCACGAGAGATAAAAGTCCGAATTTAGGTGCCATGCACCTGACATCATGCGAGAAATACATGTCTGTCTCCTTTCAAATTCACGAGGGTGAGAGTATGCAAATGACGACGATAAAATATGCGCAGTTTCTTGACTTTTGACACATAGGATCGGGTCGCTGGAATAACCCGCGCATGGGGAAGCGTTCCAACTCTTGATCCTCCGTTGTAGTAAGAAAGGGCAAGATCGACCCGTCCGCGATAGCGAACCAGCAAGCGCCCCAAAAAATGCAATCCAATACGAATATTGATCCGGGCATCCCACAGCAGGTCGGGCTCAATGCCATATTCACCAAGGGCTGTCGCTGGCATGATCTGCATAACACCGCGGGCGCCTTTGTGACTTTGTGCGCGTGGATTGAAATTGCTTTCCGTGTGGGCGACCGCCAGGGCGAGGGGCACCGGAATACCCAGATTTATCGCTTCCCGGGCCACAAGGGACTTTATGTCCTGATGACTGGCGGTATGCTGAGTTTTGGCTTGAGAGCAACTGGCAAAAATTATTGCACAAACCAGCAATCCAGCCGTGGTTATTATATTGCCGCTTACTTTGAAATTTCTAATTTTGGGCATTTTCGTCTCCACTA
>JAESPT010000315.1 GCA_016765515.1 Sneathiella sp.
CAAGATTGTATTCCCGGGTACCCCGTTCGTCGGCATGACCTTCAACTGTCACTGTGATGGTTGGGTTTGCCTTCAACCAAGCAGACTGCCGCTGTACAGTTGCACGTGCCTCGTCTGCGAGATTGTATTTGTCAAACCCAAAGAACACACGATCACCGACATTCAGGACAAGATCTTCCTGACTGCCGGGCTGAACCTGACTGGCTGACCCTGTATTCGCTGACGAACTACCACTGTTTCCAGAAGAGTTACTAGCTTGGGACGAAGCGCCACCACCAGAACTGTCACCGGAGTCTTTAGGCGCTGTTTCACATGCTGCGACCAATGTCAGCGCAGCAAATATACTCAAGAATTTAAGGCCAAGATTGAGCCGCATTTACTTAACTCCCATTTCCTCTGGAAATTTATCTATTTGGGTATTTCAAGTAAAACGACGTCAAATTTTTATCAGACGTGCCTGACACTGAAATATAGTCCCCCTAATTAACATAACTAACTTACTATACTTGTGCTGTCTTACCGAATCAAGGGCGACCATGCTGGGTCCGACCCATCCCTCGGTGTAATAACTTCCCGCTCGTTATAGCCTGTCAAATCCACAGACCACAAGCGAACTTTATCATCGAGCACATTCCCTTTACTTGGAATTTGGCGAAAGAAGACCAGTACACGACCATTTGGCGCCCAGGACGGACCTTCATTGTGAAATCCTTCTGTCAAAATTCTTTCCTGAGAACCATCCGCTCTCATTACACCTATAGAGAACTTTCCTCCGCTTAGTTTTGTGAAAGAAATTAAATCACCTCGAGGCGACCAGACTGGCGTACCGTAGCTTCCGCGGCCAAAACTTATCCGTTTCATCTGACCGCCATCAGCGTTCATGACATAAAGTTGTTGGCGACCACCACGATCTGATTCAAACGTTATTTGAGTGCCATCTGGCGAAAAAGACGGCGCGGTATCAATACCTGGATGTTTCGTTAAACGCTTTAAAGCCCGTGTCCGTAAATCCATCAAATATATGTCAGAATTCCCTTTGTCAGCGATACTCATCACGACCTGATTCCCTGAAGGAGAGAATCTGGGGGCAAATGTCATACCGGGAAATTCACCCAGCACTTCCTGTTGCCCACTATCAATATTGAAGAGATAAACCCTTGGTTTGTTGTTGAAATAGGACAGATAGGTAATTTCCTGCTGTGTCGGAGAAAATCTGGGTGTCAGCACCAGATTACTACCGTCGGTCAAAAACTGATGTTTTTCACCGTCCTGATCCATGATCGCCAAACGCTTCACGCGCCTGTCTTGAGGACCACTTTCCGATACATATACAATCCGTGTATCAAAGTAGCCTTCCTCACCGGTAAGTCGCTTATAGATTAGATCTGCCGCCTTATGGGCAAAACGTCGCCAATCTGTTGGATCCCCGGATAATTTAACACCGTCCAGATATTGTTCTGCAAACACATCCCAGAGACGAAGTTCCATATAAAGTCGCCCGTCCGGCAATGCCCGAACAAGACCCGTCGACAATCCTTGCGCATTTATTTTGCGCCAATTCGAAAAAACCGGAGTCACTTGCAAATCCGCTGGATTTTGCAAAAAAGCCCGCGAATCTATCGGAGAGAATAAACCTGAACGCTCCAAATCAGCCCGAATTACTTCAGCAATTCTCTGACCAACCAGTCCTGCCGTTTCTGTTTCACTATATAAATCGGAAATAGCTATGGGCAGCGGCTGTATATTACCCCGGGTAATGTCGATAACAAGTTCGGCACGTAGCGGATAGGTAAAGGCTAAAGACAGTACCAGGCTAAGGACCAAATATTTCACACCTCCAGCCAAATAACGCACAATCTTTCTCATTGTCCAAACATCTCCCTTGGATTGAAGTTAAGCACAATATCACGCCAACGTTCATATTTTTCAATCGGTAATCGATATGGCTGACAACGGATGACTGCGCGGATAGCACTTTCAGTCGCTATTCTTTCAAAATTACTTTTATACACGCGTTTTCCATTTACCTTTGGCGACCCCTTCACCGTTCCATCTTCATTGAGCGAAACACTCAAGCTGACAATCAACTCTTCAGCTTTCACGCCTCCCGTGGGCGGACTCCAGCATTTGCCAACCTGTTGGATGACGAAATCAATTTCGCTCAAACTAAGAGGAAGAGAGGTATCCACCGCCTTATTAGAACTATTGGCCACTTTTTCAGCCGAATTGGTCTTTTTTGTGTCCCGCTTTTCACTTTTCCGTTTCGACTGCTCTTTTTTCTTTTTGTCGAGCAGTGCCGATATCTGGCTCAAATCAAATTTTTTCTTTGGCTTTTCTTTCTTTTTGGCCACCTTTTTTTTCGGTTTACGTCTGGGTTTCATTTTTGGTTTGGGGACGACCTTTGCCACATCCGCTTTTTTCTTCACCTCCGGCTTAGGCTCGACTTTTGGTTTGGGAGCGGGCTCCGGTATTGCTTCCGGCTCTGGCTCAGGGATCGGTTCAGGTTTTGGTGCCGGAACGGGCTCAGGTTTTGGGACCGGCTTTGGCTTTGGCTCGGGTTTTGGCTCCGGCTTTGGCTCTTTATTTTTCTCAGGCTTCGGCTCAGGTTGCTTTTCGGGCAGATTGGTCACTTCAGCAATCTGAACAAATTCCACCTCGATGACCGTCGGTTGTTCCAGAATAACAGGATCCTGAAAAAGAGGTATTCCAGTATACATCAGCACGAGAATAACAAGATGCAACGCCCCGGATATGAGTGCAGGAACCCTCATGGATACATTTCTACCTTACTGCTTTTTCTTTGCATCGATATCTTGGGGCAATCCGCCAGACACCATTGCGACACGCGTAAACCCAGCTTCATGAATTTCGCCCATGACCTGCAATACACGCCCATAATTTACATTTTTATCGCCGCGAACAAAAATACGCTGATCAGATTTAGCGCCGGTTATGGCCTGTAATTTTGCGACAAGACTACCAAGTTCAATTTCCAGATCTTCCAGAAATAAAACCCCCTCGGCATTCACACTTATAACCAGCGGCTCATCATTCCCTTGAACTGTCGTTGATTTAGTCTCGGGTAAATCAAGGGGGACACCAACCGTCAAAAGGGGCGCCGTCACCATAAATACAATAAGCAGTACCAGCATCACATCAACAAATGGCGTTACGTTAATCTCTGACATGGCTTGATGGCGCCGCTTTCGCCCTTGCCCGGTAAACGCAGTAAAATGGTTCGTATCCATGCGTATTACCCCTGGTCCAGTTGACGGGACAGGATAGCTGAAAACTCACCGGCGAATCCCTCAAGTCGGGTCACAATTCGCTGCAGATCATTGGAAAATTTATTGTAGGCAACCACGGCTGGGATGGCCGCAACCAACCCAAGGGCCGTCGCGAACAAGGCTTCAGCGATACCAGGCGCCACAACAGCAAGACTGGTATCCTTTGTCGCGGCAATGGCCTGAAAGCTGTTCATGATTCCCCAAACCGTACCAAACAATCCGATGAAGGTCGCCGTCGAGCCAACGGTCGCCAAAAAACCCAGATATTTCTCTAATCGTTCCACTTCGCGATCAATTGCAACCCGCATCACCTGATGAATTCTGGCCTGCAGCCCAGTGTGACTATTTTTCTCCAACCCGTTTTCAGTTGATCGAAGCCATTCACGCATTGCCGTTGAAAAAAGCATGGCAAGGGGATTATCCGGATTTGCTCC
>JAESPT010000316.1 GCA_016765515.1 Sneathiella sp.
ACAAAGGAAGTGCACATTTGGCTCTTGTCATGGATGAAAATGATTTTCTCATAGGCGTTGTCTCAGACGGTGATGTTCGACGTGGATTATTGGCATATCGGGACATCAATGGACCAATTGAAGATCTGATAAACAAAACACCCGTTGTTGTGCGGCCGGGGGCCAGCTCTGATAAAATTTTTCAACTATTTGAGAGGTACGCTTTAACCGCGATACCTGTGGTTGATGATAAAGGGTGTGTCCAGGATTTGATTATTCCCTTTCAATCTTCGCCTAATGTGAAAACTCCGAAAATAAAATTGAACGGTGTGTCTACAGTTATCATGGCTGGAGGTGAGGGCCAAAGACTGCGACCACTGACAAAGACAGTACCAAAACCTCTTTTAAAAGTAGGCGGAAAACCCTTGATTGAGCGAATGGTCAGTCGCTTAATTAGTTCAGGTTTAAGAGATATTTACGTATCAGTAAACTATCTGGGTGAAAAAATAGAAGACCATTTTGGGGACGGTAAAAGGTTCGGAGCTAATATATCCTATTTGCGAGAACAACAGAAACTTGGCACGGCTGGAGCCTTAAGCTTACTTCCGGTTGATATCGATGGAGATGTCCTTGTTTTGAATGGTGATGTTATTGTTGGTACTGAATTTTCCAGATTCGTAAATTTTCATAAAAGTAGTGGCTGCGCAATAACTGTTGCTGTTACACCACATGATGTGACCATTCCATATGGCGTGGTGGATGTTCAAAATGAACTGGTTGCTGGTATTGATGAGAAGCCAACAAATCGTTTCCTGGTTAATGCCGGAATGTATGTCGTTCAGTCTCGCATAATTCATCAGCTAGAAAGAGAAAAGCCTATTAACATGACAGATATCATTGCGCAGGCTCTGGCTGCGGGTGAGGAAGTTACACCATTTTTTCTACATGAACCTTGGTTGGATGTAGGTACGCCGGCACAATATCAAGTGGCCCACGAAATTGTTCATGTCATGGATTCATAGTTGACCGGTGTAGGCAGTTGTGTTGAGAACACCTGATTTATTTATAGGCAAACAAAAAAAATTAAAGTGATAGAAGAGTTGCATATTTCACCTCCAATATATGTGGTTGGCGCAACGGGGTTTCTTGGAAGCGTTTTGGTTCGACTGTTACGTTCTCAAGGTAGGTCTGTCATCGCTGTAGGTCGCCGGCAATCAGAAAATATAGATTTAAGAGTTTCAGAATATTTTGATCTTGAGATCGAACCAGGATCGGATATCGTGCATCTGGCTGAGCCTAATAGTGTTTCTCAAGCCGAGAAACGAGGCCAAGAATATCAAGAAAACTGCGAAAAAATATGCCAAGCTTTGCTTAATCAGCCTTGGAGGCGGTTTTTTTATGCTTCTTCAGCAGTTGTTTACGGAGACATGGGACAGGAGCTGTCAAGTATTACTACTCTCACGGTCCAAGATCCGGGCGCGTATCAGAAAAGTAAATTGGCTTGTGAACAAATAGTTGTCAAAAAAAACGGAATAGTCGGTCGGTTTTCCAATTTGATCGGCTTTGGAATGTCTCTAGACAATGTAGTTTCGAGTATACTTTCACAGATCGATAAAATGGATACTTTGCGGTTATGGAATGGTTCGCCCATACGCGATTTTTTATGGGTTGAGGATGCGGCTCATGGGATCATTGCCGCATTGGATGCTGTAGAAAAAGTTGATGGAAGCATATTGAATTTTGGAACTGGACGGGGAACTTCTATCGAAAACCTAGTTGATATAGTTCTGTGTGCTGCAAATATACCAGATAGGAAAGTAATCTGGAAAGAGAAGAGAAAATTTCACTCTTTTCTAGTTTTGAATATTGAAAAAACAACATCCTTATTAAGTTGGATGCCTCTGACACAGTTGGAAGACGCCGTAACTCAATTATTAGCCTTAGGAAATATTAAATGTCCCGAAGAATAGCTGTTTTTACTGGAAACAGAGCTGAATATGGCTTGTTATTTCCAATACTTAAATCAATAAAAAACCATCCAGAGTTAGATCTTCAGCTTGTTGTCGCAGGTGCCCACTTGGATCCCAATTTTGGTCAAAGTATGTCTGAAATCTTATCGGATGGATTTAAGGTTGATGCTGAGGCGCAAATCGATCTAGGTTCCGACGAAGCAATAGCAACACCCCGCGCTATCGCCACCGGAATACTATCTATCAGCAATATTCTGCAGGAATTAAATCCGGACATTTTTGTTGTCTATGCCGATAGGTTCGAAGGTTTCGCGGCAATTATCGCCGCCAGCCAAATGAATATACCAGTAGCACATATTGAAGGTGGTGACATTACAGAAGGTGGGGCACTTGATGACAGTGTTCGGCATGCCATGACAAAATTGGCTCATATACATTTTACAACTAATCAACAGGCTAGTAATCGTTTATTGGCAATGGGTGAAGAAGATTGGCGGGTTCATACTGCTGGTTTCCCTGCAATCGACATGATTTTGAACGGTGAAGTTGAAGATCCGCAAGTTCTTGAAAAAAAATACAATTTGGATCAATCGCGCCCAGTGATTTTATTTACACAGCATTCAATAACGACAGAATATGAAGAGGCAGAAAAACAATTGGGACCGTCGTTGAGGGCTTTGGAAAAACTTGCTAATGAAGGAATAGATGTCATTGTTACTTTTCCTAACAATGACGTTGGGGGCTTTACGATTACCGAGTATATAGAAAGGTTTTTCACGAATACGCCAACAAATATGATGCTTCATAAATCGTTGGGGCGATATAATTACCATGGAATATTAGCGCTGTCTAAACACCCATCATGGCGAGTTGTTTGTGCCGGAAATTCTTCGTCAGGAATTAAAGAAACACCGATATTTGGTTGCCCAACAGTGAATATAGGTTCCCGTCAACAAGGCCGATTGCGGGGGGATAATGTTATTGATGCGAATTATGACGAAGGTGAGATTTATCAAGCAATCCACAAAGCACTGTTTGACGAGTCATTCAGAGAGCAATGCAGAAATACTGAAAATCCTTATGGCGGCGGCGAAGCAGGTAAAACCATTGCAGAAGCCCTGTTCACAATTCCCCTTGATAGAAAGCGGTTGTTGCGTAAGAAGATGACTCTCAAAGGAGAGGCGAACGATGGATGGTATCAATAGTCATTGCGGGCTATTAAAGTGATTAGACTCAATAATTAAGTATTTTAAAGAACAGATATTGTCGAATAGAAATATTTCGTATCAATTTGTCGAAGCATGATTATTAAAAATGACATGTTTGGGTGAATAAAACATTAGCGTTGGTAGTTTTTATAAAGAGTGTGATATTGGTGTGTCGATAAACGGGCTGCTACGAAATTTTGTTTCGGATGTGTAGAAAAAATTGCTTCAGGGGATAGAGAATGTCATCAGTAAAAGTAATTGCGGAAATTGGCTGCAATCATAAAGGAAATATGGATATTGCAAGAGAGCTTATCCGCGTGGCCGCGAATACCTGTGGTGCTGACGTTGCTAAATTTCAAAAGCGCCATAACCGTGAATTACTGAGCGACACAGAATTTAACCGTGCTCATCCTGTGCTTGAAAATTCTTATGGCTCTACGTATGGCGAGCATCGTGAGTTCTTGGAATTTGATCTTGATCAGCACAAAGACCTGAAGAATGAATGTGAAAAAAATAGGATTGAATATTCAACTTCTGTTTGGGATTTAACATCTGCAAAAGAGATTACATCCCTTGATCCATCATTGATAAAAATTCCTTCAGCGACAAATCAGCATTATGAATTACAAGAATATCTTTGCGAAAACTTTGGTGGCGAAATACATGTTTCCTTTGGGATGACAACGCATGATGAAATGGACCAAGTCATCAAGTTCTATGAAGAACGTGAACGTGTGAAAGATTTGGTTATCTATGCCTGTACATCTGGGTATCCAGTTAAATTTCAGGATATTTGCCTATTGGATATTCATCGATTGCAGGAAAAATATGGCCAAAAAGTAAAATTTATTGGATTTTCTGGCCATCATTTGGGAATAGCTGCAGATGTAGCTGCAATGACAGTCGGTATTGTTGGGGAGCAGCTCTACGGAGGACAATTCGGTTATATTGAACGGCATTTTACTCTAGACAGAACCTGGAAAGGGACAGATCATTCTGCAAGTCTTGAACCGGATGGACTTCGGCGCTTGTGTAGAGACTTGAAGAATGTTCGGAGCTCTGTGGCTCATAAGCCGATGGAAATCCTAGATGTTGAAGCTGTGCAACGCGAAAAGCTAAAATGGCGCCCTCGCCCTGCAGAAGTAATTTCCACTCGT
>JAESPT010000317.1 GCA_016765515.1 Sneathiella sp.
CTCAGTACGGTCATATCGATCACTGAGGTCATATTGAACTAGATTTTCGCAAGACTCTTCAGGTCTCAGGGACATTGATACTCTCCGGTTAAGCCGAGAAGGTTAAAGGCCTATTCTAACAATAGTGGCCTGAAAACTCTTTTCAATATCATCCCAAGATTAAGTGTTATTAGAAATATTTATTCATATTTATCTCATCTATGGATTATTTTAGTCAATTAATCTAATCTATAGAAATGATAGATGAAATTGACAAAAAATTACTGCGCCATCTCCAAACGGATAGCCGGACAACAAATTCTCAATTGGCGGCAAAAGCCGGAATTTCCGCCTCATCGTGCTGGCGACGCATAAAAAGTCTGGAGGATATTGGGCTTATTCAAGGGTATAGTGCGCTTCTCAACCGCGACATTGCCGGCTTTGAATTTTCAGCCATTGTTCATCTCAGCCTGTCCCGGCAGGAGGAAAACACAGTGCAGGAATTTGTAAGGGCTGTTGCAGTACGGCCAGAGATTCTGGATTGCTATGCCACAACGGGCGATTTTGATTATCATCTAAGGGTCGTGGTAAAAAACATCACCGAATATAATACCTTCTTGGATGAATTTCTGTTCAAACTTCCCGGTGTCGCCCAAATTCGCTCTAACATCGTTTTAAAGGACATCAAATCGTCTCAATCCCTCCCCTTTAACCAATAAGACCGTTTGAATATGTCTGATCGGAATAGGTGAGAACTTCCTGTCGGCGCCCCCTATCAATATAGGAACAATGCACCCAGCCGCTTGTCGGCTCACCTGGTTTATAGAATTCCAGTATCAGTTGATCAAAATCCAGATTTTTGTATATCCATTCCGCGAGATCAAAATTGCTGATCCCTGGAACTTCTATATCAACCGCTTCACCTTTTATATGCTGTGACGTATCTTTGGATTTCAGCACCCGATTTAACTTAAGGCATCGATATCCACTGGAAGGAACGAAAGATACTTTAAAATGTGACCAAATAGGTTCCAAAATATTTTTGGCAACCTGGCCAAGGCAGTTAATTTCCTTTTCATTGGGAATATTCTTTATTTTCAATCTATTGGCTACATCGCTTTTTACGAGATCTGCCAAGGAGAAATGTTCTGATAATTGCATTAGAAATCTCCAGAAATAAATAGATGATAGAGCGTTCAGTGTAGGAATTACTCGGCGTTTTTACTGGCCAGTTTCGTGTCACCGTAAGAATATTTTGCCAAATGCAATTCCGCGACCCCAAAGCTGGTTGCCATTTCCATTCTAACCGGAACAATCCGGCCACCATCGACAGGTGAGCCAACCCACAGAATAAGTTCGCCATCTTGAGGAAGCTCATAATTGCTGTTGCGTTTAAAGCCTCCCTTTTTATCAATTTCTATTTTGCAGCCTATAGCTTTTCCTTCGAATACGGAATAATCAGATCGACCAAAAATTATTTCTGATACAGGTGACAATGTCACGTCAAATCGCCGTCGCCCGTCAAAGAGCGGATAGGTACCGACACAGGGACCACCCTTTTGCAAAGTTTCAGAAACCACCAGCATCATAGACATTGGGTCCATACTCTGGTGAATAGACGCGAGATCCAATGGGGTGTATTTTTCTAAATTGAGGTTGGGTTTACCGATTAATTTATACTCAACCTGACCAGAGGAAGAATAATCGATAAAGGCCCCTCTCTTTTTGCCATTCCAGGCGCTTTGATAGGTATGTTTTTCAGGGCGTATCAATTCAGCGCTAATCAATCCTTGTGACTGTCCCTCTGCAATCCAGTCAAACAGCCAGTTCCAAGTTTCACTAGTCCTGGCCCTGCTTTCAATCCGATAGGTTCCATCCTTCTGAATAATATCAGTTTTAACATTCCCCACATAAAGCCCGCCCAAATAGACAGTATGAGTGAGCTCAAGTTTTTCTGAGGCGAGCGCCGAACTTGCAGAGATCAGCCCTACAGCCAAAACCGTAATTTGCAACACATTACGAAATGAAACTCTTAATTCCATCCAAGCACCCCTATCAAATGTTAGCTTCTTTATATGAGAGTTCTTTCATTATTTTCAAGCTAGGATAGTTTTAAAATTGCGCTAAAATCGTTTAGCGAAATTAGCTGCTGACATACACAGCGATCAGAAAAACGCCCAAGACAATCCGATACCAGACAAAAGGCATAAAACTAATCTTCGCGATCAAACTCATTAGCGCTTTAATCGCCACATAAGCCACTAAAAAGGACACGACGCTTGCGATCAAAGCATCAATGCCCAAATTCATTTCATTTTCGACAATTATTTTTGTCGTCACAGCAAACCCTGCCCCCGCAATAACCGGGATAGACAAGAGCATTGAAAATCTAGCGGCTTCCGTTCGATCAAGCCCGCGCAGCAAGGCTGCTGTCATCGTGACACCCGAGCGGCTTGTTCCGGGAAATAACGCGAAAATCTGGAATATTCCAATAAATAATGCATCCCAGCTATTCATGTCCTTCAAAAGCCGATTTCCTTTAAAAAACCGATCCGCTATTCCAAGGACAACGCCAAAAAAAAGAGTCATAATTGCGATCATCAAGAGTGAACGAAGATCTAAATTTGCCACAAAGAAGAGAAGAGCCCCTGCGAGTAGTGCTGGAATAGATCCAATAATAACATGATAGGCCAATTGGCGGCCAAGCTTTACTTCCTCTGATGTCCCTCTGCTAACCAGAGACGAAAGCATGTAAATCACATCTGCTCGAAAATAGGCGATAACGGCTACCAATGTTCCCACATGGGTGGCAATATCCAATGACAAACCCTGATCGGGCCAACCTGTCAACAGCGGAACCAGGAGTAAATGACCGCTGGAAGAAATCGGTAGAAATTCAGTGATCCCCTGCACAACCGCCAGAACCAAAATTTGCAATAAATTCACGCGTAGACCTTCTGGCTTATATCGGCTTCGTTTGAGATTGGATTTCCTTATGTCGGAAAAGCCCCCCTCCTTCAACTGTAGAGTTAGCTTTTATACGTTAAAAGCTTATTAAGACGAGACTGTGTCCTCCCTGTTCGTGATTTTAAAAACGGCCCTCGCCCAGATATGTGAACACTAAAGGTTGTTTTAGGCTGACAATAAAAATAACAAACTTCATCATTGCAAAATTCTGACCAATCGGACAAAAATGGATCAAGGCAAAATCAATAGTTGGATAATAGAAACGTTGTGTTGAACGAAATACAACGACCAAAGGCGAGGCATATGAAACATTCTATTTTAAAAAATTTACTGATCGGCACCGCATTATCAACAGCAATTTTGATGACTGGAGCGGCACATGCCGATAGTACTGTAAAGCTGAGAATTCTGGAAACCACAGATCTGCATGTTCATCTTGTGGACTATGATTATTACAGGGATAAACCGTCCGCAACTGTCGGGTTGGCAAAAATTGCCACGCTTTTGAAAAAAGCACGGGCAGAAGCCGATAACAGCCTGTTCATCGACAATGGAGATCTTATTCAGGGAAACCCGCTTGGAGATTACATTGCGAAGCGACGGGGACTAAAAAAAGGGGAAATACACCCTGTCTATAAAGCGATGAACTTACTCAATTACGACGTTGGGAATCTAGGAAACCACGAATTTAATTATGGCCTCGAATTTCTGGAAACGAGTTTGCAAGGGGCAAATTTCCCGTATGTCAGTGCAAATGTCTTTAAAGATGATGGCGACAACAATTCAGCAAATGACAAGCCCTATATTGCGCCCTATGTCCTGCTCGATCGTAAGGTGAAAGATATTGCTGGCAAAATTCACTCGATCAAAGTTGGTGTTATTGGCTTCACGCCACCGCAAATAACCCAATGGGACAAAGCCAACCTTGACGGCAAAATCGTCACCCACGATATCGTCGATACAGCGAACCGATATATTCCAGAGATGAAAAGCAAAGGGGCTGACATCATTATCGCTGTACCTCATTCAGGTCTGACAACAGTAACCAGATCCGGTATGGATGAAAATGCCAGCTATTACCTCTCCCAAGTTGATGGCATTGACGCTATATTATTTGGCCATTCTCATACGGTTTTCCCCTCAGATAAATACAAAGATTTGCCGGGTGTGGATATCAAGAAGGGCACCATCAACGGGGTCGCCGCTGTTATGCCCGGCTTTTGGGGCAGCCATCTTGGAATGATCGACCTTACCCTTAATCGTAGCGATGATGGGAAATGGTCAATCACCGACAGTTTGAGCAGTACACGCGGTATTTACAAACGCGATGGCCGTAAAAAGGTTCCGCTGGTTGATGCAGACCCAGCCATTATTGCTGCCGTCAAAGAGGAACATGAAGCCACCATTGCGTATATGCGCGAAGGTGTCGGCACAACAGAAGCCCCCATCAACAGTTTCTTTGCTCTGGTCGCAGACGACCCTTCAATTCAGATCGTAACCAATGCCCAAAAATGGTATCTGGAGAAAATACTGCAAGGCACGGAGTATGATGGACTGCCAATCTTGTCCGCAGGGGCTCCATTCAAGGCTGGCGGACGCGGTGGACCTGACTATTTTACTGATATTGCCAAAGGGGAACTGGCACTGAAAAATGTGGCGGATCTATACATCTATCCTAATACGGTTCGTGCAGTCCTGCTTAACGGCGCTCAGATAAAAGAATGGCTTGAGATGTCTGCCGGTCAGTTTAACTTGATCGACCCGAAAAAGACTGAAATGCAGGAACTGGTCAATACCAATTTTCCAACCTATAATTTTGATGTGATCGATGGCGTCCACTATAAAATCGATGTAACCCAACCCATACGCTATTCCAAAAAGGGAGAATTAATTGCTCCCGATGCACACCGCATCACGGATCTTACCTTCGACGGAAAAGCGATCGACCCAGAACAGAAATTTATCGTTGCGACCAATAACTATCGCGCCGGCGGCGGCGGACATTTCCCTGGTCTCGATGGATCAACGATCATCGTAGAGGCTCCTGACGAAAACAGGACCGTTCTTGCAAACTATATTCTTGAACTGAAAAATGTGAATCCCACTGCCGACAACAATTGGTCCTTTAAGCCCATCAATAACACTGTCAATGTTACCTTCACAACAAGCCCAAAGGCCGCTGCCTTTGCCGACGGCAAATTACCGTTTGTTGTTGACGGCACAACAGACGATGGTTTTGCGCGCTTTAAACTTGTGTTCAAATAACTTAACCGTATCAAAGGGCCGTTCGTTCTCACGGACGGCCTTTTTCTGTTTCGCAACACCCGTGATCAAGCCTTGCTTAACCACACAACGTATCTCAGATCCGTATTGGGATTTATCCCATCAAAGGGATAACAGGTGATCAACATCAATGTCTCTGACGCGTTGGCGTTAGAGATATATAATTCGTCTGCAGATAAGACCCCTTGATGGACGACTGTCCATTTTTTTCGCCCCTGATCTCTCCCATGAACATAGATAATGTCTTTGATTTTCAGCTTTTCCAAAAACCGGAAATGAGTATCCCGGTGTCCAAAAATAATGGATCCATTTTCCTTATGTTGTAAGACAGGGCCAAAAGCGAGGTTTCTCATATTATCCCCGCTCAAGACATACCGCGTAACATCAAGCCGCGGCGCAACAATTTTAACCGTTGGGGCGCTGTCAGCCCACGGCCAGGGAAGAAAGTCAGCTCCGGTCTCTTCACCTTTGATCCAGGCTCGCTCTATCAAGATTGGTGCGGCCCAGGCCTTGGCGGCTAACAATCCGGCCTGCCCTAATTGCCATGCGGCGAGCATCAAAAGGATCAACAAAAGGACAGCCGTCAGCAGAGATTTCATAACGATCATCCAATTCTCCGGCGATAGAGGAAGAGTATCAGAGCAAGCAAAAGAGTTATCATTCCAGTCCCTGCATAGAGC
>JAESPT010000318.1 GCA_016765515.1 Sneathiella sp.
CCAATAGTCCGAACAGGGTCAGGGAAACCGCGACGAGAACGCTAGAGAGAGATTTCAGGAGTTTGGAGAGCCGCCTACGACGCCGCTCCCTCACATCCTGTGATGGGATGTTTGTCATGAATAATTACTTGGTGACTGTCCAATAATAGGCTTCGGAGATGGCCGCCCCAGTGATGAAATTCTTGACATTTTTTTGACGTCCCGTTTGTTCAATCTGCTGAAACATTATAGCAAAGGGTGACTTCATTTGATGTTCTTTTTGAATTTTGACATACATTTTTCCGCGTTTTATGGCATCGAGCTCTTCGACCGCAGCTTCTGTCTCTTTCGTCATTTTGGGAATGTCCCAGGCGTTCCGCCATGCTAGTTTGCCTGTCAATTTAGCTTCATCCCGATTGTCCGGGTTATGAGAAAAAGTATCGGCGTTGGTTTGCGGATCCGGATAGTCTGGTCCCCAAGCTCCTAAATAGATATCAAAATCCCGGTTTCTATACCGACCTAAAATTTGTTTGCCAGTTCCCACAGAAAGGGTCACTTTAACGCCTGCCTGACCAAACGTGTTTTGCAAGGATTGCGCGATATCGAGGCGCTCCTGCGCGTTGCGAACGATCATTTCAACTTCAAAACCATCAGGATATCCTGCATCTTTCAGAAGCGTTTTGGCTTTCTGCAGATCAAATGTGAAAGGTTTGTCTTTCAACTCTCCAAGATAGGTCCGCGGCAAAAAGGCTTGGTGAACTGTATATTGACCCTTCAAAAAAGAGTTCGCCATCCCTTTGTAGTCAGCCAGGTATTTCAGTGCCTGGGCAACTTTGGGTTTCGACAGAGCCGGGTGCTTTTGATTCATTGAAAAATACATGATCCGGCCACGCAGATCATCATCAATGGCGATATTCTTATTGGATTTAATTGCTTTGACATCTTCGGCGCTCAAATTCCTGGCAATATCAATATCGCCTTTTTCAAGCATTAATCGCTGGGTTGCCGACTCGCTTACATGCCGGACAATGACCCGCTTCATAGCGGCGTCACCGCGCCAATAACCAGGGACAGCTGTTAAAGTATAGGATTCATTAGGCTTCCAACTTGTTAGCTTGTAGGCGCCAGATCCCGCTGAATGTGTTTTGAGCCACTCATGACCGAGATCGCCTTCTTTTTCATGCTCCATTACGAGTTTTTTATCAACGATCCCTGCTATTCCGGCCGTCAGACAATTAAGAACAAAGGAGGGGGCGTATTTTTTATCGGTCGTGATAACCAGCGTCATTGCGTCCGTTGCCTGAATAGTGTCTTTTATATTTTCTGACGTAAAGCCGAATTGGTTCAGGATAAAGGACGGCGTTTTTTTCAAAAGAATGGCGCGCCTAAGAGAAAATTCAGCATCCGCAGCGGTAACCGGGTTTCCTGAATGAAATTTGACATCGGGACGTATATTGAAGGTATAGGTTTTTCCGTCTTCTCCAACCGTCCAACTCTCGGCAAGCCCTGGAACGGCTCCTTTGGAAAGATCACGCGGGGCAAAGGCAACAAGGCGATCATAGACGTTTAGGGCAAGATCCATGCCGGCAAATTCGAATATTTCGGCGGGGTCCAGTTGCACCATATCATCGATACGATTGGCGATTATGAGCATGTTAGCGGGTGTTTCCGCATAGGCATCCTTCAGGCCCATTTCCCAGCCTGTAGTCGCCATGGCAACTGCACAAAAACCATATATTACTTTATTCAAACGCATACTTGCCTCCTCTGTGATTTGTGAACGATGAGACGGTTTCTTCACGTCCGCCCGATGTCCTGTCATTCTTGCAACCATAGGGTGGATTTGCAAGTCAGTAATAAACGGATTACCAATCTCCAATGCCAGGAGAGATGTTTCGTGAGTTATTGCGAGAGCGCACCGGTTGAGTTGGGGGCGGAGCCGCGCGGTGCGTGCAGATCTCGCGATCACATAACCGGCATGCGATGCCAACGGGCATAACGGCTCTTGGAGCGACAAGCGCCATTCCCTGCGTATAGACTAACCGGTGTGCCTGATTGATATCGCAGCCGATACTGATGGCATAATGTCTTTTCGGATAGGCATATCCCAAGCTTGGTTTTGTAATGGTTCGGGCAACTGAAAAATATCTGCTGCCGTCAGGCATTTCAGAAATTTGTGTGCAGATAACCCCTGGGGTCAAAAGGGAGGCATGAACAATCCAACGAGGGCAGGCGCTGCCATATCGGGGGATGCGGAGACCGGAAGCGCTAAATCTCTTGGAGATATTTCCAGCAACATCGGTTCTTATCAAATGAAAGGGGATACCGCTTTTTTCGGGCCGTTGCAGGGTTGTTAGGCGATGGCAAATTTGCTCATAACTTGCGCCAAATTGCTGTTGTAGAAGTTCAATATCATATCGATATTCTTCCGCAGCAGCGTAAAATGTTTCGTAGGGAAAAAGGCAGGCTCCGGCGAAATAGTTAGCAAGTGCATCCTTTCCTTTCTCCTTCGATGAAGTGTTTGATAAATCAGAATTGATCAAAAGTGAGTCAAAAAGGTCATTATATTCCAGTTGCCCGATAAGCAAAGCAAGGTGAAATTTGACACTGGATGGCGGGAGTGCACGAGACAGGGTCAAATGCTGTTGCCGTTCTTCAAAAAGGGAAATTTCCATTTCATGACTGTTCCGATCCGCATATTCAATGCTGACTCCATGCTGAACGGCCAAATATTGAGTGAGATCATGAATATTTGGAAATTCCTTTACCCTTAACTTATTGCGGACCGTCTCAGTAGCCTCTTCAATGTCAGCGAAATAATTATTATTTGACTGAATAAAGTCGGTTACCGCTTCGATTGATGAGGGCGCTAATCCCTTTTCAGAAAGAGGGTCACCGCTTATGAAGCCAAGCATTTCATTCACTGTATCTGTAAGCGCAAGACTATCATTCAGAACGATGTTCAGGAATTCCTGTCGTTGCGATGTCTTTAAATCTTCATTGTCATGCATGATTTCCGTCAAAGACAGTATGGAAGTTACCAGAGTTCTCAAACGGAAAGAGGAATCTGCCAGAAGCGAGTCCTGGGACAAGCGTTCGTTCAAATATTGAAGATCACCAAGGGCATTTTTGTAAGCTTTGTATAAGCGAACAAACACCGTGCAGAAATCCGGAAATTCTGACGTAATATTTGCGATTGCCTTCTCCGGAATTTCTTCGCCGTCAAAAAGAGGGTCCTGCAACGTTTCCTTTATCTCTGCGAACAATTGTCCGTCTTTGTCGGACGAGAAAATGAGGGGATCGATTTTGAGGATCTGACTTAAGCGCAGAAGCAAAGGTACGGTTAAATCTCTCCGATCATGTTCGATAAGATTGAGGTAGCTCGCTGAAATACCAAGTTGAGCCGCCAAGTCAATTTGCGCCAGACGTTTATCTTTTCGCAATCGTCTAAGCCGAGCGCCGATGAATGAATTTTTTGCCATTTTTTTTACATCAATTTACAATTTTACAAAATAAATTTTTATAAATTTACATAAAAATATGATGTTTTTCAAGCTTTTATTGGAAACCGTAATGTTGATATGTGAGTTTTACAACCGCTGTAGTGAATCTATGCGCCGTGTGTCTCTGCTTGGGTGCTGGTATGCGGTTACAAGAAAACATGGGAGAATATACATGACTAAAGACAGTAAATTTGACTTTTCACGGCGCGGCATATTGAAGGCAGGCGCTGCGACAGGTTTAGTGGCCTCGACACCTGCATTCTTTATGAGCAATGCCTGGGCTGAGGAATTTGTGAATAATCCAGGGAATGCCGCAGAGGTAAAGCTTGGTTTTAACGTGCCGCAATCCGGTCCTTATTCTGAAGAAGGCAAAGATGAGTTGCGTGCCTACAAGTTAGCTGTGAAGCACCTGAACGGTGACGGCGATGGCGGCA
>JAESPT010000319.1 GCA_016765515.1 Sneathiella sp.
CCCATTCAAGGTTGGCAGAATTTCCTCCAGAAATGATGGGGAGAACGGGGCCGAATTTGGCTTCAATCGCATCCGCCAGTCTTGATAGTTCGCCCATATTCGTCCCATCTGGCGCGACGCCGCTACGGCAGGCCAGATTGGTGCCGATGCCTTTAAGGACAATATTCGGAAAGCCAAGTGTCCGGCGCACAGTGGTCTCGAGATCGCCGGGCATAATACCCTCACGCAAATCCCCAAGTTCGACCATCAGCAGGACCCCGTGATCCCGCCCTAAAGCGCAGGCAGCCTTGGAAAGCTCTGAGATGACATCGAGCTCGGTATTGAAACTTAAATCTGCATTTCTAACCACGAGCTCCGCCTGACCAATCATTGGCGAGCGAATAAGTGTAATATTTGCGTGTATATTGGCCTTACGCATGGTTTGAATATTCTCGAGGCGAGAGTCAGCAAGACTGCTCACTCCTGCCACTAGAAATTCTCGTGCCACTTCGGGTAAGCCCAGCATGGCTTTTGTTACCCCAGAGACAGCGATTCCGTGGCCGCGAAGCAAATCGACCAAAACACGCGCATTGTGACGAATTTTACCGAGATTTATCTCCAGTCTCGGGGCGCTCAATTAGTCCCGCTAGTCAGATTTTTTCTGAGCTGTGGGAAGGATGCGAGAACCATCTCCACCAAATATTCGGACGATTTTGACAGCGCATCGGTTACCGGAATACCAAGTTCTTTTTCGAAACTTATGATCGATGCGTCGACTTCTTCTCCTGTCATGTTCTCATGGTTGATCGTCAGTCCAATAACCTTGGTATCAGCAAACGTCTCAATCAGATTGACCTCGCTTGCGGGAGTTGGCATCTCCATTTTCTCGAAATCGCAACGATTTACCCGTCCAGGCGCATGCTGAAGCACAACGCCATCAGGGCAGCTACCGCGCAAAATGAATGACGACGTTGAAAAAGCAGGATGGCTGAGCGCACCTTGCCCCTCGACAATGATGACATCCGGACTCTCTTCTTCAAACGCTTTGACGATCGTAGCTTCCAATTCACCGCAACAAAACTGGGATGGCACTGCATCCAGCGCTATTCCGTAACGTGCACCTTGAATTATGCCTGTTTGGCCCGTACCAATCATCACAGCCTTAACGCCACGCTCATTCAACGCGCGGGTCATAATGGTCGCTGTCGTCCGCTTGCCAATTGCACAATCAGTACCAAGCACCGCTATCCGGGTGCAGGTAACCTCGGCGATCCTGCCGCTGAACATGCGCAGATCTTTTTTTGCACTGGGCTTACGAATATCCAGGATGCTGACATTATTGGCAATGCATGCCGCTGCAAACACCGGATCATCGTTAAGAAATTCGTGCAGACCATTTACAATGTTCATACCATGTCCCATTGCCTCAATTACGAGGCCGCGCTCATGAGTAGAGAGCATGCCGCTTGATGGGGCCATCCCAAATATGAAATAGTCAGGGATGTTTTTGGCTTGCGTCAGCGCATCGGCAAGATCGCGACAAATCGGTATGGCATTCGGTCCGTCTCCAAGTACCTCACCTGAGTCAAGGCCCGCTTTTTCGCTATCAATGACTGAAAGGATTTCATATTTCTCCGAATGCCGAACCAGTCCGTTGGCCGTCTTGCCATCAATAGCGCCAAAATTGCCTTCGCAATAGACAATTGCTGTGTCGGTCCTTTCTGGCTTATCACGAAACGGAATCTGAGCCGCCGGTCCAGTATCCGTAATAACGGCAGGACGATTTCCCAGAACAGACACATGCGGCTGTTCGAGGTGTATATTGGTAGACATATCGATTCCTTAAATAGTATAGGACGCCAGAAACGGGATCGCACTAACGGATCAAAAGGCTATTTGTCGTATCGAAAAGAGCTTCATTGCTGACAGCGATTTCGGTCGCAGGGACAAGCCATGAATTCCCATAATTACAGGAAGAGAGCCAAAGTAACTCACTCAGAAGAGACGCAGAACAACGCCTCTCCGGTTTTTCTCATTGAAGCCTGCGCGCATTGCCGCGTTACAGGAGACAGCTATCTTGCTGTTTCGAGAACTGAATAGTTCTCAAATTTGGTCGAGCAATCAGTTCGCCACCGGACTGATTGAATTCCAGAAGTATTTGATCAATTTGATCTGGCAGGTTTCTGCAAGTGTATTGTCCGAATTATTAGTACTTAGAGAAGTTACTCAACTGTCTCAGTAAACCCTACAATGCCAAAACAAAATCAACTGCGCTCGCAAACACAGACTTCGGTCTTTCAGGGATATACTCAAATAAGTCCAACCAGTATCGGAACAGGCAGGGGTGATGAAATGCTCGAATTAAGTTTATAACACACAAACCTCAATAGCTTGCATTGTTTATTATTTAGACCACACTCGCCGGATACAGAATACGTTCACATCAGACCGTCCATCGTTTATGGCAAGACAGTGAAGTTTGATTTTATTGAGAGAAAATTGCTTGCTTCGGTCAAGACTTGAACTCCCGACACGCGGATTATAAACCCTGTAAGAATGACGACAATCTGTATCGTTCAGAAATACGGTAAAGGCCTCTCCGGATATACACCAAGGGGCAGAAATAGCACTTAGAATACCGCCAGTTTACCAAAACAGAAGGTATCGAGTGATTGGACAAATTAATTATCAGAAAACGGTGCAATATTGTATAATCCTACTGAATACCAAGATCATTTGGAAAATGTCAGGTAAATCAAAACCGATTGGAAATAAATAAAAAGAAGAAGAAACCGATGAACCAACAGTATATTGGAAGCTGCTTTTGTGGATCCGTAAAATTCGAGTTATCTGGCGCACCAAAAGTAATGGGCTATTGCCATTGCAGCGATTGTGCGAATTGGTCGGCGGCTCCGATCAGCGGTTTCAGTCTATGGACTCCTGACAGCGTCAGGGTAATAGAAGGAAGTGAAAATATAGCATCCTTTAACAAATCCGAAAAAAGCCTTCGCAAATTTTGCCGGATCTGTGGTGGACATCTCATGATGGAGCACCCCAAGTTAAATCTCATAGATATTTATCCAAACGCTGTGCCCGATTTCCCTCATGCACCAAGCATGCATGTGCATTATCAGGAAAAGAGCTTGGCTGTCCTCGACGGATTACCAAAATACAACGACTTACCGGAAAAGTTTGGCGGATCTGGAAAAATTCTACAGGAGTAATTTTGCTGTATTGCCGCTAGCGGTTTGCCCGATGAAGGCAGAGCGCTGACTATTATCACCTTCAAATGCTGCGCTGATCCTTTGTTAATTGAGCACCTGATGCTGCCAGTCAATACATTAATCTTTCAAGCTCTGGCGAGTGCTTTTACAATTCAAATTACGGCCCCTTGCGTTGCTGCAACTAAAGACCTCTTGACCTCTTCTGGTGTCATAAGTCCTTCTTCAACAATATTTTCGGCCAGAGAAATACCTTTAGTCGTCGAATTTGTCACAAGTTCCGATACCCTTTTATATCCAAGTTGCCTCAAAAAAACGGTTGAAATTGCAAATGAAGACACAAGATTGGCGTAGGAGCGTTCTTCATTAACAGCAAGCTCCGCAATGCATTTTATCCTGAAAATTGTACATCCGTTGGTCAGTAAATCAAGTGAGCTAAACAATGCATGTGCCATAACTGGTTCAAAATGATTTATCTCCATTTGACCGCTCAAAGCCGCAATAGAAACAGTAGCATCATTGCCATGTACCATAAACGCCACCTGCTGCACCATCATACAAATAACTGGGTTAACTTTACCTGCCATGATTGATGAGCCGGGCTGAACGGATGGCAATGCAATTTCACCCAGACCAGAATTGTCGCCGCTACCCAAAATGACCAGATCCCCCGCGATCTTGCCAATTGTTTCAGACAGAATTTTCAGCTCGCCGGAAAACCGTGAAAATCCATCCGCGGCCTGCATTGCGTCAAAATAGTCATCCGGCAAACTAATCACTGTCCCAAATTCTTCTGACAGTGTTGTCGCAATATGATCGTGATAGCCTGCTGCGGCTCCCAAACCAGTGCCGATTGCCGTGCCGCCCATGGGAACTGCCTGCAGGCCAATTCTAGCTTCATTCAAATGTCCGACTGCACGCTCCAGCGTTGCCGCATAACCATCAAACAGCTGGCCGTAGGTCATAGGTTGAGCGGCCTGCATACATGTCCTCCCCAACCGTAAAACCATTCGATACTGCTCAGCTTTGGCGCGAAAGGCCAGAACCAATTCTGTAGCAGCATCAATCAACGGCATCCCCCCAACAACACAGGCAAGTTTTACTGCGGTTGGAATAACGTCATTGGTTGACTGGCTCATATTGACGTGATCGTTCGGATTTACACGCTTGAAAGAACCTAATGGATCACCAAGAATTTGTCCTGCTCGATTGGCAATAACTTCGTTGAAGTTCATATTAATTGAGGTGCCACCAGAGCCTTCGGCAAGGGCCACTATGAAATTGTCATGGTGGTTGCCAACGATAATCTCGTCACAGGCTGCTGTGATCGCATCCGCAAGTTCAGGCGCCAATGCATTTGCTCGCAAATTCGCCAGAGCCGCTGCCTTTTTAACCTTTGCCATCGTGGACACAAAATTCGGATAGGCGCTGATTGGCCTTCCAATCAGGCGGAAATTTTCTGCCCCTCGCACCGAATTCGAGCTGTAAAGAGCACCCTCCGGGATGCTCACCGCACCCAGGCTATCTTTATCTTCGCGCATTCTCTTACCTTTGTCGGGCAGCCCGACATTTAAGAAGGTTACAGGATTTGTCCCAAAAATTCGATAGTCCGTGGGTCTTTGGCATCGTCAAAGAATGTGTCGGGCGGGCCATGTTCGACGATTACACCACGATCTGTGAAATAAATATGATCCGCAATCTCGCGGGCAAAGGCCATTTCGTGGGTCACGAGCATGCAAGTCATACCATCCTGAGCCAGTTCTTTAATCGCTGACAAAACTTCATTAACTGTCTCAGGATCAAGAGCGGCTGTAACTTCATCGAACAACATGACATCAGGGTTCATGGCAAGGGAGCGGGCAATGGCAACACGTTGCTGCTGGCCGCCGGATAATTCGCCGGGATAGTTGTCTTCTTTACCTTCAAGGCGCACTTTCTTGATCAGTTGGCGCGCTAATTTCTCAACCTCTGCCTTTTCCTGCTTCAACACGAGGAGCGGTGCCATCATTATATTTTCAAGCGCCGTTTTATGGGGAAATAAATTGTACTGCTGAAAAACCATGCCCACTTTCTTCCGCAACTCCAATTTATCAAGTTTGTGATCATTGACCTCCCGCCCTTCAACAAGAATAGATCCCTGTTGTATGTCATTAAGCGCATTAATACACCGAATAAGCGTTGATTTGCCCGAGCCAGACGGCCCGATAATACAAATCACTTCGCCCTTCATCACGTCCATCGAGACGCCTTTTAATACCTCAAGAGCGCCAAAAGACTTATGCAGATCTTTAATGGACACCATTGGTTGATCGTCACTCCAAGTCATAGCAAACTTCCTTAGTTAATAACGGCAAATTTCTTTTCCAGACGAATTGTCCACCGCGCAATCGGGTAACAATAAATAAAGAACATGAGTAAAACGAATGAGTAAAACGGTATCAGCAGATCGCTACGCCCCCCTTCTGCGGCCAGCGCCTGGCCTGTAAGCGTCATCATCTCAGACACCCCGACGATAGACGCAAGCACGGTTGCCATTGTCAGTATCGAATATAAGTTCATCCACGGGGGCAACATGCGTTTCACGCATTGCGGAAGGATGATACGCCATAAAACCTGAGTGCGTGAAAATGCCAAGCTTTCAGCAGCTTCCCATTGCCCGCTAGGCAATGAAACGACACCGCCACGAACAATTTCTGACACATTTGCCATCACGGGCAATGACAGACCAAAAATTGCTTTCAGCCAATCCGGAAGTGGAATGGTTAAACCGCCAATTTTGATTTCGAATGGCAACAGAAACATCGCGAAAAACAGCAATACCAACCACGGGGCATTCCGGAAAAACTGGGTTGTGACCCAGGCAAATTTTCTGACCGCACCATTCAACGAAATTTGACCAAGTCTAAGAGCCGCACCGGTAATCGTTCCAATGGCCATTGCACTGATTGAAATGACGACATTGAACACAAACCCTTCCAGCAACAGCGGCATCCAGCGCACAAGAACGTCAAATATAGATGCCTTCGCCGGCTCTTCGGCGGCAAAGGCTGGTATGGATGCCAGGACGACAATAGAAGCCAAAATCAGGCCATGCCATGCTTTAAGGCGAAAGGGGTCAGTCGGGCGGCTTCGAGGTGCCATCATTACCGGCAAAACATTATTTTTTGTCTGTTTCATTGTCATATCCCTCACGCCCCAAATCCAGGTATTTTCAAGGCCCGTTCCCATTTGTTCATTCCCCAGACCAAAATTCCGACAAGGACAAAATAAGTCAGCAGCATGAAAATCATCATTTCAGTAACGTTTACATTGTCAGACCATATCTGATTAGCCTCATACAACATTTCGGGTACTGCAATGGCATAGGCCAAGGTCGTTGTTTTTACCAGATTGACTAGATTATTGTTCAGAGCCGGCAAGACAACACGAAAAGCCAAGGGCAAAGTTATGTCTTTATAAATGTGCAGCCTTGTAAAACCCAAAGCTTCAGCAGCTTCTATCGTGCTGTCTGGTACGGCTTCAATACCAGAGCGAAATATCTCTACATTGTAGGCCCCGGCAAAAAACGATAACGAGATCACTGCCCAAGTGAACCCGCCCAGTATTGGTTCCTGCCCACCATACTCATTTGTGACTTTTGGCAGCAGTGTACTAATGGCGAAATAGAAGAAATATAATTGCACCAGAGGCGGCGTATTGCGGAATAACTGAATATATCCGTTAACAATCCTGCGGGTCCATTTCAGGGGTGAGTTCTGCAACCAAGCACCAATAATTCCAATGATAACCGAGAAAAACAAACAGATGACCGACAGTTTTACTGTCATAAAAAACCCATCAATCATGCGACCACGGTCATAACTGTCATAAATAAATGGAAGATTTATACCCGTAGTCTCATAGAGCACTCTTGCCCATTCATAAAATGCTTCCATCAATTCCTCCCCCACTCGATCATCAGCACAAACAAACTGGAAATGGCGGCAGAATTTATCAAAAAATTGCCGCCATTTTCCTTACTTTTTATTTGTATTTTTTATTCATATCCATAGCGAAAGGAGTGTTGGCGACACCCCACTTTGTTTCAAGCGCCAGGATGCGACCCGTTTTATGCCAATCGACAATCATTGCTTCCATCATTGCGTGGAATTTTGTTTCACCAAGCTTCACAGCAAGACCCCAAGGGGCATCATCAATCGTTGGTAATGGCATTTCATAATCAGCCCAGTCAGCCTGTTCAAGCGTTGCGACGTGAGACGAGTCGTCATAAACAAAGGCTACACAATTGCCTGCTTTCAAAGCGGCATAAACTTCGGCGGTGCCTTTAAAAGCAACAATTTTGGCCCCAAAATCACGACCGGTTTTTTTATTGTAAAATGCACCTTGTATACCGCAGACAGGTTTACCGCGTAGATCTTCCCATTTTTTGAAGCCAAATTTCTTGGATGCCATGATATTGGTACCTGAAGAATAGTAATTTGGGTCAACAATTGAGACTACTTTCCGGCGGTCGGGCTTGTCTGTCATCGTGGCGATCATCAGATCTACTTTGCCTTGTTGCAAGAACTGCATACGGTTAGAGCTGACCACGGGCACATATTCAATTTTTACACCAAGTTTGTCGGCAACATCTTTCGCGAGTTCTGGTTCAATGCCAATAATGGCACCTGATGTATCGCGAAAACCATATGGCTTGTAGTCGGCCTTAACGGCAACTTTTAAGACGCCGCGGGCCTTTATGTCATCGATTACATCGGCCTGCGCCGGTAGAGCGGTGAGTGCAAGTGCCCCCAACGCAACAGCAGTTGCTACTTTTTTTGATAAAACACCAAACATAGTTTCCTCCTTGTTGAGCCTCTGGATCAAAGGATTTGTCCAACGGCAGTTCTCCAAATTTTTTCTTATTTTAATTTACTAAATTTTACATTTCTCATACACATTAGCTATAGGCACCCCCCTTGGAAAGAGAATGTGTCGTTGATTTTGTCGTATTTCGACCTAATAAATCTGCCGCCAATGGCAGTACATCCTTATCCAGAATGTCAGGAACTTCTTGGCAACCCGCAAAAACGAGGCAATCTTCAATTTTGCTGCAAAAATCTGCATCACTTAGGGGACGATTAGGCATTCCGTAAGCCTCACCGCAAAATCCAGAAAGTTTTGTGCCGTCTTTCAATAAGATTTCCACCTGGGCACATTCCGGAAAACGCTTTCGCATATCCTCTGTGGATAGATCATCAGCAATACAGATCTCGATTTTCTTCATAAGAGTTTGTTGCTCTGACGAATGTAAAAATTCCTTGTTCAGATCAGATAGCCGAACTGCACCATGTCTGACGGCACATGCTGAGGCAAAAGGTAAACTAAACTGTGATTCATTCATTGTTTGGGGCGTATCGTATATAAGGCTAATACGCACAAGTTTCGGCACTTCCAGGCGGATAGTATCAATATCGTTCGGGGTAATATCAGCTTGATAAGTAAGCCGCGAAATCTCATCGATGGTTGAATGCGCCGCCGAACAAACTGGATAGCGTTTGACCAGTAAACCTGGATCAGTCAGGCGCCAACGATGTCCCAGCTTTTCAACTTCGCTGATGTGTTCCACATTATTATTC
>JAESPT010000320.1 GCA_016765515.1 Sneathiella sp.
AAGCCTTCTTTATCGGCATCCAGAATAGCGACAAGCGCACATTCTGGGATATCCAGTCCTTCACGCAACAAATTGATACCGACCAGCACATCAAATGTTCCAAGCCGTAGGTCACGAATAATTTCAATTCTTTCCAACGTGTCGATATCCGAATGCAGATAACGCACCTTGATACCGTTTTCATGGAAATACTCGGTGAGATCCTCTGACATTTTTTTTGTAAGGGTTGTTACAAGGACCCGTTCGCCTTTTGCGGCACAGGCTTTACACTCTGCCATCAAATCGTCGACCTGGGACTCAACAGGCCGAATAATGCAATCGGGATCTGTCAGGCCTGTAGGGCGAATAACCTGCTCGGCGAAAACACCGCCGGTTCGCTCCAGTTCCCATTTGCCGGGAGTCGCTGAAACAAAAATTGTTTGTGGGCGCATGGCGTCCCATTCTTCAAATTTCAGCGGACGATTATCCTTACAGGACGGCAGGCGAAAACCAAAATCAGACAGCGTGGCTTTGCGGCTTCTATCCCCTTTATACATGGCTCCGATCTGGCTGACCGTAACGTGACTTTCATCAACCATAATAGCGGCATTGTCGGGTAAATATTCAAAGAGGGTCGGAGGAGGCTCCCCTTCGCTTCGCCCCGAAAGATAACGCGAATAATTTTCAATACCGGCGCAGGCACCTGTGGCTTCCATCATTTCCAGGTCAAACGTTGTCCGCTGCTCTAGCCGCTGCGCTTCCAAAAGCTTGTTTTGGCTTTCAAATTCTTCCAGCCTTTCCTTTAGCTCTTGCCTGATTTTAGATTGAGCCTGTCTTAACGTAGGGCGCGGGGTGACATAGTGACTGTTCGCGTACACTTTAATGTCTTCTAACTTACCGGTTTTTTGCCCTGTGAGCGGATCAAACTCGGTGATGGTTTCCAGTTCATTGCCAAACAGGGAAAGCCGCCAGGCGCTGTCTTCCAGATGGGCCGGGAAAATCTCGATCGTGTCTCCGCGTACGCGAAAGGTTCCTCGGGTGAAGCTAGCATCGTTACGGCGATATTGAGTGGCAGCCAGCTTCGCTATAAGTTCCTGCCGGTCAATAAGGTCGCCCTTTTTGATATGCAACGTCATTTCGCTGTAAGTTTCCACGGATCCGATACCGTAGATACAGGAGACGGAAGCGACAATGATAACGTCGTCGCGTTCCAGCAGTGACCGGGTTGCTGAATGTCGAAGGCGATCAATCTGTTCGTTTATGGATGCATCTTTTTCAATATAGGTATCCGTCCGCGCGACATAGGCTTCCGGTTGATAGTAATCGTAGTAGGATACAAAATACTCAACAGCATTATTGGGAAAAAAGGCTTTCATTTCCCCATAGAGTTGAGCTGCTAATGTTTTGTTATGAGCCAGGATGAGGGTAGGGCGCTGTATTGCCTCAATCACCTTTGCCATTGTGAAGGTTTTTCCAGACCCCGTAACCCCAAGAAGGACTTGATCTTTTTCAAGGGCATGCATGCCATTCACCAGCTCTTTTATCGCCTTTGGCTGATCCCCCGCAGGCTCGTATTCAGAAAAAACCTTGAAAGGGATGGCCGGGGCGGTTTTTTCCGGACGTGCTGGGCGATGAGGGCGAAAAGGGGTGGATGTTTCAGTTTTGTTCTCTTTTTCCATGAGCTGTTTATAGGCTCTGGAAGAGGGAATGCCAATCTAATTTGTCGGCCGGAAACTTATTTTGTGGAAATATGAGAAAGTACGAAAACGATTAGGTTATACAAATCATGGTACGTTTCTCAACAATTGGATGCCATCCAGAGAAAACCGAAAGACAGGAAGGGGTTTCAGTAACTCTCTAGATGGCTTGGGAACGTATTAGTTTTGCCAGAATGGCTTGTTGGCTTCAAAACTCAGATCTTGACGAGATAACCCAATGTCAGACAAGTTTTCTTTGTCCAGATCGGCTAATCTATATCGCATGCTTGCGCGCGTTTGCCAGGTCAAAATGGTTTGAGAAAAAGAAGTAAGAAAACTTCTTTTCTTTACTTTATCACCGATACCATAGTGGCTATCATGTTTAATATTTAGTGAATTCATTGACATTTTTTACTCCTTTCAGCGGTTTTGGTTTTACCTGCTGTGTAATCCCGATTGGGAAATCTAATGATGATGTTTTGCCTTAAATAAAGGTTGTTTACAAACGATTGTTTCTAATGTGATATGTTATAAATTCTAATGCGAAGGAAATGAAATAATGCGCTTGCCGCCCCTAAATGCGCTGAGAGCTTTTGAAGTAGCGGCCCGATGTCTGAGTTTTTCTAAAGCCGCCGATGAGTTGTCTGTGACGCCAGCCGCGATTAGTCATCAGATAAAGGCATTGGAGGAATGGTTGGGGGTTGCCTTATTTAAACGATTGAACCGGGCCGTTATGTTAACAGATGAAGGTCAGACTTATGTTTTAGGGGTGCGAGAGGGACTTGTCGCCATAAACACAGCAACAGACAAACTTGTGAAGCGGGATTCCTCCGGTGCTTTGACGGTCAGTACGCTTCCCTCTTTTGCGGTAAGATGGTTGCTGCCTCGCCTCAGCCGGTTTCGTGAAGAATATCCAGACATTGATGTTCGCCTCTCTGCGACCGACTTCCTAACTGATTTTAACCGGGATGATGTTGACCTTGTTATTCGGTATGGAAGTGGAGATTATCCAGGAATGCGGACGGTTAAATTATTGACCGAAGATAGTCTTTTTCCTGTCTGCAGTCCCGAGCTTGTTAACGGTGAATATCCGTTGCGGACACCCAATGATCTTATGCATCATATTTTGTTGCATGACGACCTGCGGATCGATTGGGAGACATGGTTGGCTGCGGCTGGTGTGAAGGGGATTGATTCCAAGAAAGGCCCAAGTTTTAATGATTCGTCCATGGTCTTGACGGCGGCTATGGCCGGGCACGGTGTTGCCCTTGGGAGAAGCACATTGGCGGCAGATGATCTTGCTGCGGGACGACTTGTAAAACCGTTTGATGTGGAGCTTAAAGCTGGGAATGCTTATTTTGTTGTTTGCCCGGAAGAGACGGCTGACCGGCCCAAAATCGTAACTTTTCGAAACTGGCTGTTAAAAGAAGCGGCAAGTGATCCGGGACGTTTTATGTCTAGCCCGAAAGAGGATCCTCAAAAATCCTAAATTAAGTCCATCTAGATCAGTAATCAGTAAGTAATGATGTGAATTTGTTCGGGAAGATTTGTCTAATGTATCGCTGGTCTGGAAGGATGATTGACTTTTTTTGTAATTTTTACGCTTGAGTGTTGAAAGACAACATTGAGAAGCGTAGCTTGGCGGTGGCGAATTGAGCCTCATTACAACAGCTTTAAATTTGAGAGAAAAGGTTATGTCTATTATTGCGAAAAGCTTGGGCCGGATTAAACCTTCACCGACGATTGCAGTAACCACCAAGGCCGCGGAATTGCGGGCTGCCGGTCGGGATGTTATCGGTCTTGGGGCAGGGGAGCCTGATTTTGACACTCCAGATAATATCAAAGAGGCTGCGAAAACGGCAATCGATGAAGGAAAGACCAAGTATACGGCAGTTGACGGTATTCCCGAATTAAAGAAAGCAATTGTTGAAAAATTCAAACGTGAAAACGATCTGGATTATGACGTTTCTCAAGTGACTGTCAGCTCTGGCGGCAAACAGGTAATTTATAACGCCATGGTCGCAACGCTTAATCCGGGCGATGAAGTCATTATTCCAACGCCTTACTGGGTTTTTTATCCGGATATGGTCTTATTGGGAGGTGGTGAACCTGTGTTTGTCGCGACAACTGATGACGCGGGTTTCAAGATGCAGCCGGCGGATTTAGAAGCGGCGATTACACCAAAAACCAAATGGATTATTTTTAATTCTCCGTCGAACCCGTCTGGCGCAGGCTATAATCGAGAAGAATTGAAGGCACTGACGGATGTTTTGTTACGGCATCCTCATGTCTGGATACTGTCAGACGATATGTATGAGCATCTTGTTTATGGTGACTTTGAGTTTGTTACGCCGGCTCAAGTTGAGCCTAAATTATATGACCGGACTTTGACGATGAACGGTGTCTCCAAGGCCTATGCTATGACGGGCTGGAGAATTGGCTATGCTGCTGGACCTGTCGAGTTGATTAAGGCCATGGCTAAAGTTCAATCGCAAAGCACATCAAATCCGTGTTCGATTAGTCAGTATGCCTCTGTTGAAGCCTTAAACGGACCGCAGGATTTTCTGGCAACACGCGCGAAAGCCTTTGAGGAGCGTCGCGACTTGGTTGTTGATATGCTCAATGCGGCCGAAGGTATTTCTTGCCCCAAACCAGACGGAGCATTTTATGTCTATCCATCTATTGTAGGCTGTATAGGGAAAAAATCCCCGTCAGGTAAAGTGATTGAAAATGACCTGGATTTTGTCAGTGAGTTGTTGGAGGCGGAGGGCGTTGCTGTTGTTCACGGTGAGGCCTTTGGTCTGTCTCCTTATTTCAGGGCATCTTATGCAACCTCTGCAGAAGCATTGACAGAAGCCTGTACGCGTATTCAGAAATTCTGCGCAAGCCTGACGTGATATCTAAAGTGTTGAATCTTTTAAGGCGGCCGTTGATTCGGTCGCCTTTTTTATTATCTTTTGGTTAATTTCTGTTGGACATATGTTTATGTTCCGATTTTCTCATTGTTTCTCAATAATTGAGTTTGAGAGATGCTGTTTTTACTTGCGCCTTTGCTAAAATAGGTAAAACATTAGTTTATCTTAATGATAGGGAGGCACGTATGAGCTTAGACAAGCCAACGGGGCCTCGCAGCATCGCGCTGATAGGTCCCTATTCAAGTGGGAAAACCACCCTTCTTGAAGCAATCCTGCATATTTGTGGAGAAATTGATAGAAAGGGAAAAATATCTACCGGCACAACCGTCGGCGACAGTTCCAAAGAGGCAAGAGACAGGCAAATGAGCGTTGAGGTAAACTCCGCTCATTATTCATTTTTAGGGGACGAGTTCTCCGTTCTTGACTGTCCGGGTTCCGTTGAATTCCTGCAGGAAAGCGAAAATGTCCTCCTTGGTGTCGATGCCGCTGTCCTTGTGTGTGAACCTGAAGAAAATCGATCTGTAACACTCCTTCCGCTTTTGAAATTCCTGGAAATTCATAACATTCCGACATTTATTTTTGTCAATAAGATCGACAAGGCACGGGGGACAGTTCCGGAACTTTTTGCGTCCCTTGAGTCTGTGTCCGGTCGTGATCTGGTCTTGCGTCAGGTGCCCATTGTTAATGATGGTATTGTATCCGGATATGTGGATCTCGCCTCTGAGCGAGCCTATGTCTACAAGGAAGGTGAGGCATCCAAGATAATTGAAATGCCTTCAGATGTTGCCGAGGAGGAAGGAATCTCACGATTTGCGATGCTGGAAACTCTTGCCGATTTTGATGATCACCTCATGGAAGAATTATTAGAGGATATTGAGCCGGAGAAAGAGGAGATTTATGGTCTTCTGAGCCTCGATCTGGAGCAGGGTTTTGTTGTTCCAGTTTTCCTGGGGTCTGCGGAAAACGATTTTGGTGTGCGTCGATTGCTCAAAGCGCTCCGTCATGAGGTTCCTGCGTGTGAAATGACAGCCCTGAGAGTTGGTATCGGACCAGAGTTAGATCTTCCCGTGGCTCAAGTGATTAAAACCTATATGTCGGCGCAGGGGGGGAAGCTTTCTCTTTCTCGAATCTGGTCCGGCCAGATCAACGACGGAGATACATTTAGCGTTGGTCGAATAGCTGGATTGTTTCGAATGCAAGGCAGTAAAGCGGAAAAAATAAAGTCGGCAAAAGCCGGAGATATTGTCGCATTTGGCAGGATGGAGGATTTACACACCGGAGACTTACTGAATAATGGGAGCGACGTAGAGGCGCCAAAAATGGCCTTGCTTAATCCGGTCTACAATTTTGCTCTATATGCAGAAAATCGTGACGATGATGTGAAACTTTCTGCGGCACTCAATAAGATCGTAGAGGAAGATCCCTCTCTTGTGGCTGAGCATAAGCAAGAGACCCAGGAGTTGCTTCTCAAGGGGCAGGGTGAAATCCACCTGCGCGTGGCGTTGGAAAGATTGCGCAGTAAGTACGGGCTTAGTGTCCAGTCCCGTAAACCAAAAGTGGCCTACAAGGAGGCTATTCGTAAAGGAGCAAAGCAACATGCTCGATTCCGCAAGCAGAGTGGCGGGCACGGGCAATTTGGGGATGTGCAG
>JAESPT010000321.1 GCA_016765515.1 Sneathiella sp.
AATCTAAAAAAGCGGTTCGGGATAATAATTCTGGTGTCAGTCCTCAGGCCCTAATAACTCGGGGTGGTGCTATCTTTGGTGCTGTGGGCGTACTCATTCTTTTAGTCCAAATATTTGTGAACTCTACCCGTTACCATGCTAGGTTGGCTGACCTGTATTTGGCTCAGGCGAATGCGCTACGGGCATCAAACGGTAATTTGGCAGCAGCTGAACTTCTATTGAAAGAATTGACACCCCTTTCAGTCGATTTTGGTAAAGCCCCCACCAGTATTTATGAAAAAGCAATTGAGGCTGTGCGCGATGTTGCCAAGGCTGGTGCACAATCGCGAAAGTAATGATTACGTTTGAGAGCAAACTCAGCAGAGTTGGTCGGCATCAAATCCGTCAGAAAGATTTAACAAATAAGAAAATATCGACTTGTTTTGTACTCCTATTTGCATCGGACAATAATCTGACTTATCCTCCACAGGCTTCTTGGAGTGGAAAAGATGATCAAAGTATAATCAATAAAAACAACATCTAACTTTGCTGATTTTAAGTTCGGCAAACGTCCTCTTTTTTATCCTGAGAATTACATGCGCAGATTAATGAACAAGACCTGCATCATCACTGGTGCGGCAAGCGGCATTGGTAAGGCCATTGCACAAGCCTTCATAAATGAAGGGGCTACTGTTGTTGTCACTGACAAAAATCAGCAGCAAGGCCAGCGGGTTGCGGACGAATTGGGCGCATCCTTTTTTCATCTGGATGTGGCCTGTGAAGAGCAGTGGGAAATCCTGCAAAAGGCATTCCCCAAAATTGATGTCCTTGTTAACAATGCCGGTATCACCGGATTTGAGAAGGGACTGGTTGCTCATGATCCTGAGCATGCAAGCCTTAACGATTGGCGGGCCGTCCATGCGGTAAATCTCGACGGCACTTTTCTAGGATGCCGTTACGCTATTCGCGCCATGCGCGAAACGGGTTCTGGTTCCATCATTAACATCTCTTCCCGCTCCGGTATGGTCGGTATTCCAATGGCGGCTGCCTATGCGTCCTCCAAGGCTGCCATTCGTAATCACACCAAGACAGTTGCTCTATATTGTGCCTCCCAAGGATTGAATATCCGGTGCAACTCACTTCATCCGGCAGCGATCATGACTCCCATGTGGGAACCTATGCTTGGCAATTCTGAAGATCGGGCGGAAAACGAAGCCGCCTTGGTCAGGGAAACGCCGCTAAAGCGTTTCGGCAGACCCGAAGAAGTCGCGGCGGTTGCTGTGCTACTGGCATCGGACGAAGCCTCCTATATGACCGGCACTGAACTTAATATAGACGGCGGCATACTGGCAGGATCAGCGGCTATTCCCGGTGACTAACTCTGCACACCCCTAAGGGCTGGGTATAGGTGATAACGGCTCAACAGGAAAACCTGAAAAGACCCTCACCTTGGCCGTGACAATCCGTGGTGAGAGTAAATCAGACTTCATTCCATCTCATAATTTTCAATTGGTTGGCGCACAAACACTCATAAAGCATTCTTTTTTGCTCAAAAGCCTCTTGAAATATACAAACAGTCGACCAATTATAATTTAACAAATTACCCTTATAGATTGCATGTTTATATTTCAATACAATAAAAAATTACTCACTCAATCAGAACCAACAATAGAAACAGACATATTCATGGTCATGTTTTCAAAGTCTACAGATCAGCAACAATCCCGGCAGAAGGATCCCTCGGTTACCAAGTTACTCTGGATGTTCTCCCTCATAATTTCGCTGACCCTTGTAATGCTGATTTTAGTGATCTGGTACAAAGTAGACGTGAATTACAATCCCAACCCCAATCAAATGGTATCCGCCTCCTCCGCTGAAGCCGAACTTGAGATAAAGCTCAAAGAGGCTCAATTGGGTCCGGAGTTTATGACCGAAAGAATATTAACCGGTGTCTATATTCAATCACTGAATTTCACAACGTCCAATGATGTCTTTTTGTCGGGATATATCTGGCAGACATTTCCCAAAGATAAAAAGATAGAGAGCCCAAATTTTTTCTTTCCCGAACAGGTGAATTCGAACTTTATCCCCGTGTTAAAATACAAAAAGGAACAAGGCAAAAATACCGTCTATAACTGGTATTTCGAGGCAACCGTTCGCCAAGAATTTGATTACAGCAAATATCCCCTGGACCACAAGACAGTCTGGCTGAAAATTCTGCCTGAAAATTACGACAATAAAGTCATCTTGCTACCGGATCTGATAAGCTATGCCTCAACCAGCCCCGAGACAACTTTTGGCATCGACAAGACAATTGTCTTGAGCGGTTGGGATATTAACGAGACCTATTTCAACTACAAAATGAACCACTATGATACCAACTTTGGAATTTCCGACCAAAAGGTTGTTTCAAATCGCCCGGAACTGTATTTCAGTATTGTTTTAAAACGCAAAGTCCTGAATGCCTTTATCATTCATCTGATCCCCATGTTAACGGTTGCCTCCCTTTTATTTGCGGTTCAGATAACAACAACTCAAAACACGAAAATCCGGGAGATCAACGGATTTAATATCATTGGTGTGCTGGATAACATCTCAGCGTTATTCTTTTCCGTTGTAATCTTCCATGTAAATTTCAGGCTTAACTTTGCTGCACACGGAATTGTCTATATCGAATACTTCTATTTCGTCATGTATTTCATGATGATACTCGTGATGATTAATGCCTTCATTCACAAGAATACCGGGCGTTGGTACAGCGGTTTTTTCCATAGTGATGACAATTTATGGCCCAAGCTTTTTTATTGGCCTTGCATATTGGGGGCAATCGCACTGGCCACTTACCTGCAGTTGCTTTGATGGTAGGAGGTCGCCAACATGAAAAAATATTACATCTCCATTCGAACCCGAATTCTTATCCTGAGCCTGCTTATCATTCTTTCTAATGCTAGTTTTGTTCGCTGGTTTTTTATTGAAGAAATGGAAACAGAACTTACAAACATAACCATTGAACATCTGAAATCGATTAGAGCGTCCAAGGCGCGCCAGATTGAAAACTATTTCGCTCTAATTCGACGACAAATTTCAACCTTTTCAGAAGATTATTCAGTTATCGATGCTGTGAGATCTTTCGCGCAAGCCTATGAAAATATCTCAGTAGATAATGATGGATCAGAATACCGACACCAATCTGCGGAGCTCTCCAATTTTTATTATAAAAAATTTATTCCCCACTTGATAAGTGAACAGCAACCCTCCCAGACCTATGAAACCTATTTTCCCAGCGATCCGCGATCTATCAAACTGCAATTTCAATATATTGTGTCGGACCCGCAGCGTGAAGACACCTTTAGCCGAACGCCAGCCCATATAAAATATGATCAGGTACATAAAAAATATCATCCCATGTTTAGCCGACTTCGGGATGATTTCAATTTCTATGATATTTTTCTCGTTGATCATAAAACTGGAGATATTGTCTACAGTGTTGCCAAAGAGTTCGATTTCGCAACGAACCTTTCCTATGGACCTTATAAGAACACAATTCTTGGTAGCCTTTTTAAACAGGCACAACGAGCCACAGATCAGGATTTCATAAAACTGGAAGATTTTGAACCCTATCCGCCTTCCTTTAACGAACCCGCGTCCTTTATCGCCAGTCCTATTTATGATGGAGAGAGAAAGGTCGGTATTCTTATTTTTCAGTTACCGATAAATGTGATTAACGACATCATGACGGGGAGCGAAAACTGGTATCTGGATGGTCACGGCAGAACAGGCGAAAATATTCTCCTCGGTAGAGATGGTTTCTTTCGCAGCCAGTCCCGATTCCTCATTGAGCAACCGGACATACTAATTGGTGAACTCGAAAAGACCGATTACGAAAACGATCAGATAAAGAAAATCATAAGCACCAATACAAGTATATTGACCCTGGAGTTCAAGGCTGACGAATTTCAGTCCGGTAAGCAGAAAGATACATTGGACGGATTAATCGATTACCGCGGTAAACCGACCTATTCAGCCTACAGTGCTTTGGATATCCAGGACGTGGATTGGTTAATCGTTACAAAAATCGACAAGGAGGAAGTCTTAGAGAATCTGAACACCTCTTTCTTTACTAAACTTGCAAATATTTCCGTCTATATGCTGGGCTTATTGCCGGTTGTCTATTGGCTTATCAACATCATACTCAAACCCCTAAATATTATAAATAAATGTCTTTATCCGGAGTCTTCCAGCATCTGTTATTCCTACCCTTTGGAACACAATATTAAACAGCGGGTTGATCACATAAATGGAATTCTGCAGGATTTCAGAAAAACCTGTTTATCCTTGGACATCCGCGAGGAAAATACCGCCGCGGACGAAAAGAAGTACCTGCCGGATCTCTTAAAAGAGACACTCTTTCAGATAGAGAAAGACACAAAATTTTCACAAAGCACAATCGATCAGGCTTGCCATACCGTGCTGGAAATCCAGGATCTATGGCAACAGCTCTACACAAGCTCAAACGCGTTGCCGGAAAATACTGAAAAACAGCACCTGCAGTTTCAGGAACTATTAAACAACGGCCAGGAAACAGTACATCAGGTACACGCAATACAGAGTAAAATTGATAACCTGATTTTACTGATCAAATCCCTCAACTATAACAATCACAAAGCCTTACAGAGCGACAATTTCAACGTCGTTCTGCCTGCCATCGTCAGCGAACTCAATCAAATTGAAGTTCTTTGCTTTGACATAAAATCAGAGGTCAATAAATGGAACAAAAGAATACACTCGGATCACGTACAGAGTGAAAGTCTCCTCAGATTAATGTCGACTTCTGACCTGAAAGATAAAAATGGAGCTGTCCTTGACCCTTATGTTCTTGAATCCATTCAGCAGAACCTAGCCGATCTAAAGCAATTACTGGTCAAAACTGATCGGTGATGCGAATTGTTATATCAGCCCGTCATAGACAGCCTGACGGAATTCCGCGCGCAAAGGATATGTCTTTGACGGCATGTACTGGGTCAACAGAAGTGTCGCCATATTCAATTCCGGATGAACAAAGAAAACTGTGCCAGCAGCACCGGTCCACCCATATTCACCAGCAGGAGCCACTGATCCTGTTTTTAACGGATCCAGAACGACATTAAAGCCCAGACCAAAACCAATGCCTTCCCAGGACGCATCGTTAAAATCTCCCGCGCCCATATCCGCCATATCTCCCACCAGATGATTTTCAATCATCAGATTGAAGGTTTCTTTTTTGACAATACGATGACCATTAAGCTCGCCGCGGCCCAAAAGCATCCGAAGGAACTGCAGATAATCATCAGCGGTTGAGACGAGACCGCCAGCGCCTGCAACAAATTCAGGCGGAGACAGATAGTGACTGGTGGCCGCCGCATCCAGTACAGGCCCAAGGATCCCCTCCTCCACAGAATAATTTGACGTAAAGCGGGCTCTATTTTCTTCTTTTACCTCAAATCCCGTATCCGTCATTGCAAGGGGTGTGAAAATTCTTTCATCAAGAAATGCTTCAAGCGAATTCCCGCTCCAGATCTCAGCCAGACGGCCAACCACATCCGTCGCCA
>JAESPT010000322.1 GCA_016765515.1 Sneathiella sp.
AAAGGAATATCTGCGAAAAACGGTCTGGACGTTGAATTAATTGCGCCTGCTGATCCCAATGATCCGCCAAAACTTGTTGCTGCAGGAAAAGCGCCGCTTGCAATTTCCTATCAGCCCCAGCTTCATGTTCAGGTAAGCGAAGGTCTTCCCTTAAAACGGATTGCAACGCTAGTCGCCACACCTCTCAATAGCCTTGTAGTTCTAAAAGACGGACCCATTAAGAGTATCAAGGACTTGAAGGGCAAAAAGGTCGGTTTCTCTGTGGGAGGGTTTGAAGATGCGCTCCTGGAAGCCATGCTAAAATCTCATGGCCTGAAAATGACTGACATTGAATTGATCAATGTAAACTTCAGCCTCTCGCCTGCTCTATTGGCGGGCAATGTGGATGCGGTCATTGGCGCTTTTCGGAATTTCGAATTGAATCAAATGGATATCGAAGGCTATCCTGGTGTCGCCTTCTACCCTGAAGAAGAGGGTGTCCCTAGTTATGATGAACTTATCGTCATCGCCAATTCAGAAAATTTGAACGATCCCCGCTTTAAACCGTTTATTGCCAGTCTGGAGGAGGCGATCCAATTCACGATTAATCACCCTGATGAAGCCTGGAAGCTGTTTATCAAAAACCACAAAGATCTGGATGATGAGTTAAATCGCCGGGCATGGCGCGATACACTGCCACGATTTGCCCTTCGGCCTGCCGCACTTGATTCAAATAGATATGCTAGATTTGCCGCTTTTCTCGAACAAGCAAAATTGATAAAGAAGGCCAAACCTGTCGCTGATTATGCCGTTGAAATTAAATAAATAAAGCGGATTTCATCCAACAAAAAAGGCTTCAGTTTTTGCAAACTCGAGGCCTTTTTTTTTATCCCCTAAACACCTTTGTCCGTGACACATGTCCAAGAAAATATTTTATATCACAGACAAGATATTATGGATCCAGCCTTTCAATTTCCGCAACTTGCGGACCTTTTGAACTCGCTCCAATGCGTACATTTAGAAATTGTCCGGCTTGTATGGGCATCACTCCTTCGCGGCGCAATGTTTCCATATGAATGAAGATATCCTGAGTTCCTTCTCCTCTTGTCAGAAACCCATATCCTTTGACAGGGTCAAACCATTTCACCTCAGCGCTTACAAAATCTCCTTGAGGCTGAATAGCCGGATGATTTGTAACATTCGATGGTTCTGGTGGTCTCGGTTGAAAAGGGACCGCCGTATTGGTATCAATATCCAAAATCTTTATCGCTTGAAGACCTTTCGAACGACGAACCACCTCACACGCGACAGTCACACCTTCTGCGACATACTCATGCCCCGCTTCACGAAGACAGGACAAATGCAGGAAAATATCTCCAGGCTCGTTTTCAGGTGTCAGAAAGCCAAAACCCCTTACAGTATTAAACCACTTTACTCTTCCTTTGAGCTCAAACGATTCTTCCTTGAGTTCACTCGGTGCGGTAATTTCCGGATTGTTGTGCAGTTGCTCAACTTTTGCTGACATAGGTTACTCCCACCCAAATAGTTACAAACTCCCCCCAAGGATCAAAACTTTAACATGACAATATTCTAAAGTTCAACGTTTGATTAACGCTATTTTTGCAAGAATACATTAATTCATGTAAAATCAACGCCGTAAGTAACAAGAATAGTAGAATTAGACTAACACTTAAGCAACTTATAAACTAAAAGTCCATACAATTCTACTAAAGAGTAACATAAAGTTTTAATATGCCATGCGAATCTATCCAAATAGTAATACGTAAAATTACTTCATTGATCTTTGCCTGCTTCACTTTTGTATTCACAGATTGCACATAATTTGTTGAGTTCAACATTTTTCGACTCAGACTGACCCTGCAACCAGCATTCTCTGACACTAAAAAAAATGCAAGCGTCTTGCAGCCGCTTCTTTCACGTGGCATACACGGTACCAAAAATTCTTTGTCCGTAAATGCAATCGCTTTTACACACTTTTGGGGTTGGGGAATAACACTTGCGAATAGTTGGCTTGATACTTGTTCTTCTGGCGGTCTGGCTCTTGCTGTCAGGGATCTACACTCCCTTGATCATTGGATTCGGAATTGCATCCTGTATATTGGTCGCACTGATCGTCCGCAGGATGGATGTATTGGATCATGAAGGACTTCCTATCCAACTGGGGTTGGGTATTATTCCGTACTGGGGATGGCTATTCATAGAGATCTTCAAAGCCAATATTGATGTGGCCAAATGTATCCTTTTTCCCAAAAAATATCTTCAGCCCAGTCTGTTTTCCTGCAAAATTACCCAAAAAAGTGATCTGGGGAAGGTCATTTATGCCAACTCCATTACCCTCACCCCCGGGACTGTAACGGTTGATCTGCACGAAGATACTGTCCTTGTTCATGCATTGACGAAACTTGCTGCCGATGGGGTTAAATCCGGTGATATGGACCAACGTGTTACAGACGTTATGGGGGAAGCATGAGTATTTTTGCTGTAACGGCCATTGCCATATTGGTCAGTGTCGCCATGGCGCTCGGCCGGGCCATCCTGGGGCCAACCTCTTATGATCGAATTCTTGCCGTCAATGCCATTGGCACCAAAACAGTGCTGCTTATTGCCGTCTTGGGTTTTATGAACGGTCGGCCAGATTTTCTCGATCTGGCGCTCGTATACTCCCTGATGAACTTTATCGGCACTCTTGCCGTTCTGAAATATTTCAAATTTGGAACACTCCGGGGCGGTTTAAGTAGGTCCAGGCGAGGAGAAAACTAATGGATCTCCTCCTTGATATTGGCACCTGGATCTTACTGCTGGCAGCTTGTATATTCTTGCTGATCACCGGATTAGGCATGCTCAGGCTCCCGGACCTTTATACCCGTATACATGCTGGCGGAATGGCGGATACCCTTGCCACTTTTCTTGTTTGTTTAGGGCTGGCCTTGCAAAGCGGCTTGACCCTTACGACAATTAAGCTGCTGTTCATCGTCGCATTTGTCTTCTTCACCAGCCCGACGTCAACCTATGCCTTAGCGCAGGCTTCTTTTGTTGCCGGATTAAAACCCAAACTGGATGGTTTTAACAAGACCGCTCAGAACAAAGAAGAAGATGACGGAAAGGTTCCGGATTAATGGAAGATTTTATAGACATTATTCTGATGCTGCTTCTCGTCGCGGGCGCTTTGGCTGTCCTGTATGTGCGTAATCTTTTTGTTGCGACAATGTTGCTCGGGGCAGTCAGCTTCCTGATGGCGCTGATATTTGTCTCACTGGATGCTGTTGATGTGGCTTTCACTGAAGCCGCTGTCGGCGCGGGCATCAGCACCGTTCTGTATCTTGGGACATTGGCGCTTGTCGGCTCGAATGAACGGACGCCGACCAAGATCAGCTTTGCGCCACTGGCCCTTTCACTGGCCGTCGGCGCGGCTCTTCTATATGCCACATTCGAAATGCCCATCATGGGCGCTGCCGATACGCCGGTTCAGACAAGTAATGTGACAACACGGTATGTTGACGTGAGCCCGGATGAAATTGGTGTTCCCAACATGGTCACTTCAATTCTCGCCAGTTATCGGGGATATGATACCTTTGGTGAGACAACGGTGATCTTTACAGCCGGCATCGGTGTTCTGTTGATTTTGAGCCAGATGCGCCGCCGCCGCGAAGATGAAGAAGAGGCAGAGGAAGAACTGGAAACCCCGGATGAGAGTTCGACCATAAATAATGGGTCTCAAGTGGGGAGTCCTCATGATCTGATCCCCCATGTGGTTGCCAAATTATTGATCCCTTTCATTCTTCTCTTTGCATTTTACGTGCAATTTCATGGTGATTTTGGACCGGGAGGCGGATTTCAGGCGGGTGTGATCCTCGCTGCCGGATTTATTCTCTATTCACTGGTTTTTGGTCTGCACCTGACAAAACGCCTTCTTTCTGTTCGTGTTGTTGAATGTTTTCTGGCCTTTGGGGTGGTTCTTTATGGCGGCGTTGGTGTTGTCAGCATGATGAATGGTGGCAATTTCCTGGATTATAACGTTCTTGCCTCCAATCCTGTGGCGGGCCAGCATTTGGGTATTCTTCTGGTGGAGCTTGGCGTTGGGATT
>JAESPT010000323.1 GCA_016765515.1 Sneathiella sp.
CCCAATCATAAAGTCCGTCGCTGGAGGCCCGGGAGACAAGGGCATATCTCTCCTCACTGATTTTGAGGGCCTGCTCTGACAAATACTCTTCACTCACATCCTCGAACGTAACTGTCAGCCCTCCTCCATCAAGATGCACGTACCGGATTTTAAGGATCTTGCCATCGGCCATTTCCCGTTTTAATTCTCTAAAATCCGTATTTGTAATTTCCGACATGCGTTCGGCAGTTTGTCCAACCGGTGATCCGGGGCCGAAATCTCCCCGGTCGGCGTTATACCGGATCAAGGATTCCAGGGATGCACCAACGACACAGACAGAGTCTGGATAATTTCTCAAAAATTTGAAAAGCTTATTGCAGTATACAAGGTTAAAGGTTGCATCAAAAACACCAATACCTTCTTTTAACTGATCTAATCCCTTTTGAACTTCAACATTATTTACGAACATTGTTACCCCTTAGCGGATTTGATCAATCTTGTGTTCACCTCTCGATTTTCCAAAAGGTTTTTATGATCACAATATTGGAGTGATTATTTTTATTTGCTTCTTGTTTCTTTTCTTTAGACAGACTCTCAAATTAATTCGCGTATTAATTATATATAACTAATTTAAAAATACAAAAACAACCAAAGGTTTAGAACATATTCAGTAATACCAAAGATAGCTAACCCTCACAAAAAACCGATGCAGGATGAGTTTGTCAACGCCCTGGGGCGTTCCTGATCAAAGGAGAATTCACCGGTAGGAACGGTTTGCTACTGAGGCAGGTCGACGCCAATTTCTGGGGCTGGGATCTAGCGTGGGCGATGTAGTGTTTATTTACTGGTGGGGTGAGCCGTTAGGCCATTTTATAAACACCCATCAAAAAACCCCGCCGTAAACGGCAGGGTTATTGGGGGGAGTTGGGGCCTTCTTGATGGGCCCTTTGATAGTCGCCTAAAGGCGATCAGGGAGGGTCAGGTATTTGGCGGCTTCACCAAGATTTTCGGCGCTTTTCTTAATTTCCATGCGGGCGATACCCCGGAGATGCACTTCATCGGGACCGTCGGCATAACGCAGCGCCCGGCCCCAGCTGTAGATGTCAGCCAGCGGCGTGTCGGGGCTGAGGCCCATTGCGCCGAAAGCCTGCATGGCGCGATCAGCGATGCGGCATTGCATGGCTGGAACCAGCGCCTTGATCATGGAGATTTCCTTGCGCGCGGCGCGGGCGCCTACCGTATCGATCAGATAGGCGGTTTTGAGGACCAGCAAGCGCGCCTGCTCGATCTCAATGCGCGATAGCGCGATGTTTTCGGCGACACTGCCATGCTCATGAAGGAACTTGCCGAAGGGTTTGCGTTCCTGGGACCGTTCACACATGAGTTCCAGCGCCACTTCGCATTGGCCGATGGAACGCATGCAATGATGGATCCGTCCCGGGCCAAGGCGCGCCTGAGCCATCATGAAGCCATCCCCTTCTTTACCCAGCAGATTACCTGCGGGGACCCGAACATCGCGGAAGACAATCTCGCAGTGACCTTCCGGTGCATGATGATTAAGCACAGGTATGTTGCGGACCATATCCACACCGGGGGTATTGCGCGGGATCAGGATCATGCTTTGCTGGCTGTGCGACGGGCCCTCCGGGTCGGTTTTACCCATAACGATAAAAATCTCGCAATTGGGATGAGCCGCATTGGTGATAAACCATTTACGGCCATTGATCACATAATCGTCCCCATCTCGGGTGATCAGGGTCTGGATATTGGTGGCATCGGATGAGGCCACATCAGGCTCGGTCATGGCAAAGGCAGAGCGGATCTCGCCGCTCAGCAAAGGTTTCAGCCACTGCTCATACTGTTCGGGGGTGGCGAACATATGCAGGAGTTCCATATTGCCCGTGTCCGGCGCATTACAGTTAAAGACCTCCGCTGACCACATGACCCGCCCCATAATCTCGGCAAGCGGCGCGTAGTCCATGTTACTGAGGCCCGTGCCCGGCTCATCAGGGCGCAAGCTGGGAAGGAACAGGTTCCATAGACCTTCAGATTTAGCCAGATCTTTCAGTTCTTCCATAAAGGAGACAGGGTACACACCGCTGGCCACTTCCTTGTGCCAGTCGTGATTGCGCGGCAGAATATTCTGATCAATAAAATGACGAACCCGCAATCGTAGGTCTTCACATTCGGGGGAATAGTTAAAGTCCATAATCTTCTCCTTCAATACCCGTTGGGGCCTATGTCTTACCAGACGAAACAGCTGGTCAAACGCCCTGTATTTCTGTCGTGATTTTAGGCGGGCTGACAGCATTAGTGAAATTTATTTCGTGAATTGCCAACTATAACTGAAATCAATAGTACGGAAAGACGACCCTCTTACGGGTAATCGTTCACCGATCTCTCTCGCGCCTCTAATTCGACAAAATATAATATTTGAAATTATTTTCGATATTATATATATTTTGAATGTATTTTATAATTTATTATCATCGTACTAGCAGATCGCGACAACGTGACTGTTACGCGTATTACCTTTGTGACAATAATCTTAAAACAAGATGGGAGGCTAAGATGAAAATTATCAAAATCGTTGCTGCGACCAGTTTAATGTGTCTTTTGAGCGCACCGTTCGCCGTTGCCGGAGAACCCGACATGGGGTTTTTCGTAACCAGTAAAAGTATGGGCCAGGGCGGTAATCTGGGCGGGCTTAAAGGGGCCGATGCCTATTGTACAAAACTGGCAACCGCCGCAGGTTCCAAGGGGCGTACCTGGAAAGCATATTTAAGCACTCAAAGTTCCGACAAGCGCGGTGTATCCGCTCGCAATCGCATTGGCGCCGGCCCGTGGTATAATGCCAACGGTGAACTGATCGCCAGCGATTTGGACACCCTTCATTTAAGCCCCAACATCATTTGGCGTACTGCCGTTGATGAGAATGGCAACACGGTGAAGGGCCGAGGAGAAAAACCCAATGAGCATGATATTCTGACCGGAACCATGGCCGATGGCACGGCTTATTTTCCTTGGGAAAAGGCCAATCACACTTGCAATAACTGGACAAGTTCCGGCGAGGGCAGTGCCACTGTCGGCCATCATGACCGCCACGGCGGCGGCAATACCTCATGGAATTCCGCTCACGGTTCCCGCGGTTGCTCCCAGGATAACCTGAAAAGC
>JAESPT010000324.1 GCA_016765515.1 Sneathiella sp.
GCCGATTGCGTCACTGGTGCAGATTGCACTTCAGGAGTAGGCGATGCTGTAACAATTGGAGTACCATTGGATTGAGGTTGTCCCTCTCTCTGTTTGGCCTGAAGTTCCGCTAACCGGCTTCGGGCCGATATGATTTTTTCCTGCTGCTCTTTCTCTTCTTTCAAGGCAATCTGTCTTGCAGCTTCCTCTTTCCGGCGCTTTTCTACAAATGCCCGCCTTTTAGCTTCTTCGGCTTTTTCTTGCGCCGCTTTGATCGCTGCTTTTCTGCTTTCACGCTGCAATTGATCCGCCAGTTTTGCGTCAGCATCCCTCTGAGCAATGAGGCTTCGTTGGCGCTCTGCCCGTGCCGCCGCTGCTTTGCGCTCAACCTCTATCTTCGCTTTGCGGTCTTTTTCCAATGCAACTTTGGCGGCCTGGTATTTCACCTCATCCCGACCGATATTCTGACGGAACCACTTTCCAAATATTTCTATCGCTTGAGTGTTCCCAGCTTCAATTTGCCCTGCAGTCATCAGAGGTTTTATTCTTATTAGCGCTTTTTCTGCAGCGTCAATATTTTGCGAAGCCGCCAAACGATACCAACCATAGGCTGCTGCCAAATCCTTTGGGTATCCGTCAACGCCCTGTTCGAAAAGAATACCAAGATTATATTGAGCGTTCAGGTCGCCCTTAACAGCATCGGCTTTCCAAGTGGTAACTGCAGTTGCAAAATCTTTGTTGTTATAGGCAGTAAGGCCCGCCTGAAAATCAGCCAACGCAGACCCTGCACTCAACAGAGCCAAAGCAACAACAAACCCAACTCGCTTCATAATCTTCCCTATATACTGCGAGTCAGTGACATTTACACCAACCCTCTACACCATTTTATGTGCACCCACTGAGCAACACATCATAAATAACGGTATTACAGATCATTTTAAAGAGAAAAGGGCTCTAAACGCAGACGGCCGCCGGTGTTTATTCGGCGACTGTCAGATTTCGTTTATATTTTGCGTTAAGCGGCAGCAAGTCTGCGGACACAATTTTCATAGTCAGCGATCAACTGTTGGCATATATCGCCAGGTTTGAAGGTACAATCTCCGATACATCCAACGGGGGTTACTTCAGCCGCCGTGCCGGTTAAGAAGCACTCATCAAAATCGGACATTTCTTCCGGCATGATCGCACGTTCGACAACTTCAATTCCGCGCGCCCTGGCCAGATCAATAACCGTCCGCCTGGTAATGCCATCCAAAAAACAATCCGGTGTCGGAGTATGAAGGACACCCTTCTTGGTGAAGAAAATGTTTGCCCCTGTTGCTTCCGCAATCTGCCCCCGATAATCAAGCATCACAGCGTCATCATATCCTTCCGATTCCGCTTGATGTTTACTCAAAGTACAAATCATATAGAGACCGGCAGCTTTAGATTCCGTTGGAATTGTTTCCGGAGAAGGACGTTTCCAGTCTGATACTTTCAGTCGGATACCCTGCATTTTTGATTTCGGATCAAAATAGCTAGGCCAGACCCAGGCGGCTACGGCTACATTAATCTTATTTTGTTGCGCAGATACGCCCATCATTTCAGAACCACGCCACGCTAAGGGGCGGACATATCCATCAACAATCTTGTTGGCGACTATTGTATCCATGCAAGCTTTGTTAAGCTCTTCAACACTCATCCCCAAATCAAAGCCCAAAAGTTTGGCTGATTTAACAAGGCGCTCACTATGTTCGGTTAATTTGAAAATTTCTCCGTCATAGACCCGTTCCCCTTCAAACACACTACTGGCATAATGCAACCCATGTGTGAGAACATGGACCTTGGCATCTCGCCAGTCGGTGAGTTTTCCATTAAACCATATATAGCCGTCACGATCGGCAAAAGAGGCGGTATCCATTATCTTGCACCTTAAGTTATAATATGTCGTACTTTTAAACGCAGAGTTCGTTTCTTTCGAATCGAGCCTCTAATTGGTAACATTATGAAAAAAGTAAGTCAACATGGCTGACGTAAAATCTGGAACAAACCCATTATTTCTTAGGGAAGAAGAGCTAAGGCAGTGTATTGAACTGCTCTTCTTTGCCTATCGCGACTTCACAGCTGGCCCCGATGAGATTCTTAGAGAATATAATTTTGGCCGAGCGCACCACAGAGTTATTCACTTTGTTTGCCGAAATCAGGGCATAACAGTCTCTGAATTGCTGGAAATATTGCGGATCACCAAACAAAGTCTCAGTCGCGTCCTCAACGCTCTCGTTGAGCGAGGTTTTGTCGAACAACGTCCAGGAGTAACCGACCGCCGACAACGCCTTCTCTACTTGACCGAAGAAGGAAAAAAACTGGAGCAAAAAATTAGCAAAATTCAGCGAAATCAAGTGGCTCAAGCTTTTATGGAAGCAGGCGGAGAAGCTGTTGCAGGGTATAGGAAAGTTCTGTCAGGTCTCATAAATGAAAGTGATCGAGAAAGGGCACTTAAACGAATATTGAACAAATAGTTATTTATAAGTCAGGTTAAACGATGAACGATAATGCTCCCCATATCCTTGTAGTAGATGACGATGCGAGACTGGCATCTTTGTTAAAAAAATATCTTTCCGATAATGCTTATCGTGTAACCGTCGCTGAAAATGCTAAAATCGCAAAAAAGAAAATGGCGGGTCTTCTCTTTGATCTTGTTGTTCTTGATCGAATGATGCCCGGTGAAGACGGTCTTTCGTTTGCAACTGCAATTCGTGGCGGCCAATCCATCAATAAATCCGTTGCGATCCTTATGCTAACAGCCATGGCGGATTCTTCTGATCGTATTGACGGTCTGGAAGCGGGCGTTGATGATTATCTTACAAAGCCCTTTGAACCAAGAGAGTTGTTGTTACGTATTGAAGCGATTTTGCGAAGAGCCCGTCAGAAAACTCTGTCGGAAATCCAGTTTGGTAAATTCAACTTTAATATTGCGCGAGGAGAACTCATCAAAGAAGGCGAGGTTATTAACCTGACATCTGGCGAACAAGATTTGCTCAAGTCTTTGGCAACAACACCGGGTGTACCCATTTCAAGAGAAAATTTATCTCTCTCCAGCGGCGCACAGGGAAGAGCCGTTGACGTGCAAATCACACGACTTCGGCGAAAAATTGAAGACGATCCTAAGCTACCGCGATATTTGCAAACCGTACGGGGAGAGGGGTATGTTCTTTGGGTAGACTAACCGTAAAAAATTACTTTCAGGATTTCCAATGAAGCCTCTTTCAATAAAATACAAATTTGGAATTTTGAAATACCTATTGCCGAGCACCATTTTTGGGCGCTCCCTGCTGATCGTTGTCCTGCCAATTATCCTGCTGCAAATCCTCGTCACCTATATTTTTTATGAACGGCATTGGAATAACGTCGCACGCAGACTAGCTCAAGGTGTTGCCGGAGAGGTCGCCGCCGTTATTTCTCTAAATGATCGGTTTATTGGGGACGCTGCAGAAAGCAGCATACTCGCCATAGCCAGGGATCAGATGACTTTGGCAATTTCTTTCGATAAGGAAGAACGCCTCTCTATTTCATCTGACCAGCTCTATGATTATGGCTTCCTAGAACGCCACTTGGCTCGGGAACTACAAGCAAAATTGCCTGGCCGAGCCTTTACCCTGACAACGAATGAGCTGCTGGAAAGTGTCATCATTCGCGTCCAACTCCCCCAAAACGTCCTGCAGGTCATCGTCCGGGAAAAACGCCTTTTCTCAAGCACAACTTATATATTCGTTATGTGGATGGTCGGCTTTTCACTCCTCTTGTTGGGCATTGCTGTCGTTTTCCTGCGCAATCAGATGCGCCCAATAAAACAACTCGCTCTTGCTGCAGAAAAATTTGGAAGGGGTCAGGAAGTGGACGATTTCAAACCGACAGGAGCCCAGGAGATTCGATCCGCATCTCGTGCCTTTCATGATATGAAACACCGGATATCCCGACAAATCAGTCAACGCACAGAAATGTTGGCAGGGGTTAGCCATGATCTTCGCACACCTCTCACCCGTATGAAACTACAGCTTGAGATGATGTCGGATGGTGAAGATAAGCAAAACTTGCAAAGTGACGTAGAAGACATGCGCAATATGGTGGAAGGGTATCTTGCCTTTGCAAAAGGGCAAGAAGCGGAAACCGTAAAACCGGTTAATCTTGTATCCCTTGTACAAGACGTCGTGGAAAATGCTCGTCGGCAAGGAACCCAAATCTCATTGACATCTCCTACAGAAATTTCAATATCTGTTCGCCCAAACAGCTTTAAAAGATGCCTTACCAATCTGATCGACAATGCCCATCGACATGCGAATGAAATTCAACTTCATGTCAATAAAGGTGAAGACCAGATTGATATCACAATTGATGATAATGGACCCGGCATCCCAAAAGAAAAACGCCTTGATGTCTTTAAACCCTTTCACAGGCTGGATACCTCTAGAAATTCCGAGACGGGTGGTAGTGGCCTCGGAATGACAATCGCAAGAGATGTTGTGCATGGCCATGGCGGACAAATCCGGCTTTCCGAATCGCCCACCAAAGGACTACGTGTCGAGTTATTCTTTCCATGCTGAGGATGGACAATTGCTGATTATTCGGTTTTGAAGGCACTAAAAGCTTCTTCAATCAAAGCTGTTACTGTTTGTTCTGTAACTGGCGCCTTTGCAAAAGCCGCATTTGCAGCAGCAAGAACAACAGGGATAGAGGCAATAGCCGTAACCGGCGTTGTAACAGCCTTGGCGATTGTCAGCACCTGAACAATTTCCTGCTGGTAGGCTGTTGTAAGAGCTGCAAAAGCGACATCCCGCTTGTTGAATACATCAAACGCCTTACTGGATTCTTTGTAGGCGTTATTGAGCTTGTCCCTTTGCTCCTGAAATAACGTGGAAAGATCTGGCGGTGTCGGCATCTCAGCGTCTGAAGACTCGGCTGCAGTCACGTTGATTTCAGAATCCGCCATTTCGTGTCCTTTTTGTTAATGCAATCGCCCACCAATTGGGACCTCATGGTCTGGGGCGACAAGAGATATTCGACCTTGTTCATCGCTAAAGCCAAGAACGAGAACTTCTGACATCACCGGACCAATTTGGCGCGGCGGAAAATTCACCACAGCC
>JAESPT010000325.1 GCA_016765515.1 Sneathiella sp.
TTGAGGCTCGGCGAAGGAAAAACATCCTTGGTAACCGTTACAAAGGCGCGCCCTTGCGCGGTTGTCTCCAACGCCAATTCTTTCGTTGGACGGCAGGCATACCCCAGTTCGACAACCTGCAAAAGACGCCCGTCATCCTTTTCTTTCGCGGCTCGGTAAGCCTCAGCGAGTAAAATGCCATCGGTCCGGCCCGAGCCAAATTCCACCACATCTTTCAGCCACGGAATAAGCTGCTCAATATTTTTTATAAGCCCTGCTTCCACAGCATATTCAATGCCATGACTATAGGTATAGGCACCAACCGGGTAAGACGGCGACATCCACGACATAAGCTGATAAAGGCCGTTAGTGGTCATGACTATGTCCGTGCTTATTCTCTTCTCCATGAGAATGCCCATGGCCAGTGGTCTCCCCGTGCCCGTACGCGCCGCCTTCCGGATCAAAAGGAGCATTCACCCGTTTTGGTGTGGCTCCCAGAATTATCACCATTTCCTCGATTACATGATCCTGGCGAATGCGCAGACGATCTTCCAGTAACTGGGTTGGCAAATGGCGATTTCCCAGATGCCAGGCGACCCGGACCAGTTCAGCCGTTTTCGCACAGACAATATCAACAACCGGCTCAGCCGCCGCTTTCACTGCAATGCCTTCCCCGCTGTCTAGCACAAGAATTCCTCCCTCTCGCAGGGTTTCTACTTCCGGCAAATTCAGAAGAAAAGCATTTCCCTGATCTGTTGTCAGACGAATTCTCCGGCGGCGGCGGCTGTCAAAGTCCAGAGTGACAGTCTCCGCAATTATTCCGTCAAATAAGTCAGAAGAGTTTATGTATTTCAAAGCAGTTTTCATGGCTTAATACATAAAATAACGCTGGGCCATGGGAAGTTCGTCTGCTGGCTCGCATGTCAATATTTCACCGTCTGCTTTTACAATATAAGTTTCAGGATCGACGTCGATATCCGGTGTCGCATTATTGTGGATCATTGCCGATTTCCCGATACCGCCGCGCGTGTTCCGTACAGGCAAAACATCCCGCTCCAAACCGATGGTTCCCTTAATATCTTTTGCAAGAGCCGCTTCACTGACAAATGTCACTGAGCTGGCGATCAGACTTTTGCCAAAGGCACCAAACATCGGGCGATAATACACCGGCTGCGGCGTCGGTATGGATGCATTTGGATCCCCCATTGGCGCCATTACAATTGTTCCGCTTTTTAAAATCAGTTCTGGCTTCACGCCAAAGAAAGCCGGCGACCACAGGACCAAATCGGCCATTTTTCCGGCCTCCACTGAACCGACATAGGCGTCAATGCCTTGCGCAATTGCTGGATTGATTGTGTATTTTGCGATGTAACGCTTAGCGCGGAAATTATCGTTATCCCCGACTTCTTCGGCAAGACGTCCACGCTGCTTTTTCATCTTGTCCGCAGTTTGCCAGGTTCGGATCAAAACCTCCCCTACCCGGCCCATAGCCTGACTATCCGATGAAATGATAGAGAAAGCACCCATATCATGCAGGATATCCTCCGCAGCAATTGTCTCCTTTCGGATGCGACTTTCCGCAAAAGCCACGTCTTCCGGAATATTAGGATCAAGATGATGGCAGACCATCAACATATCCAGATGTTCTTCAATGGTATTGACCGTAAAAGGACGGGTCGGGTTGGTGGAAGACGGGATCACATTCTCTTCGCCGACCAATCTGATAATATCCGGTGCATGACCACCGCCAGCGCCTTCTGTATGAAAAGCATGGATTGTGCGCCCTTTAAAGGCCGCGATTGTATCCTCAACAAATCCACTTTCATTTAGAGTATCCGTATGGATCAATACTTGTACATCCATGTCATCAGCCACGCCTAAGCAGCAATCGATTGCGGCCGGTGTTGTGCCCCAGTCTTCATGAAGTTTGAGACCGCACGCTCCCGCTTCCACTTGCTCGATCAATCCTTCCGGAAGGCTGGCATTCCCTTTACCGAAAAAGCCCAAATTCATCGGGAAAGCTTCAGCAGCCTGTAACATTCTTGCAATATGAAACGATCCCGGTGTGCAGGTTGTTGCATTGGTTCCTGTCGCAGGGCCCGTTCCCCCGCCCAACATGGTTGTAACGCCGCTGACCAGCGCTTCTTCGATCTGTTGCGGGCAAATAAAATGAATGTGGGCGTCAACGCCACCTGCAGTAAGGATCTTGCCTTCACCGGCGATCACTTCCGTCGCCGGACCGATAATAATCGTCACGCCACTTTGGATATCAGGGTTTCCAGCTTTACCAATGGCGTGGATTTTTCCATCTTTGAGCGCCACATCCGCCTTCACAATCCCCCAACGATCCAGGATCAATGCATTTGTTATGACTGTGTCAACGGCACCGGCAGCCCGTGTTATCTGCGATTGGCCCATGCCATCGCGGATGACTTTTCCGCCGCCAAATTTTACTTCTTCGCCATATGTTGTGAAATCTTTTTCAACTTCAATAAAAAGGTCGGTATCTGCCAGCCGAACTTTATCGCCAACAGTAGGGCCAAACATCGCGGCATAGGCGCGCCTTGAAATTTTTGCAGACATCTTATTTCCCTTCAAGGGAGCCCATGACATCCCCTCTAAAACCAAAGATTTTCTTATCTCCCCCGACGGCGACAATATGCACATCGCGCGATTGACCGGGTTCGAAACGGATCGCAGTCCCGGAAGCGATATCAAGCCGGAATCCCATTGCCGCCGCGCGGTCGAAGTCCAAACCGCCATTCACTTCAGCAAAATGATAATGACTCCCCACCTGGATAGGACGATCACCGGTATTTGCGACCTTCAACGTCTTTTTTTCCCGCCCTTCATTGAGAAGAATCTCGCCCTCGGCCGGAATAATTTCACCTGGTATCATGAGTGGCTCCTATCGGACTGGGTTATGAACTGTGACAAGCTTGGTGCCGTCAGGAAAAGTAGCTTCAACCTGGACGTCATGTATCATCTCAGCGATCCCATCCATAACATCGGCTAGCGCAACAACAGTGCCCCCTTCACTCATCAGGGTTGCGACCGATTTACCGGATCGGGCCCCTTCGATGACAAAATCACTGATCAGAGCAATCGTTTCCGGATAATTGAGTTTCACGCCCCGCTCCAGCCGCCCTCTGGCGACCATCGCCGCGACTGAAAGCAGCAATTTGTCTTTTTCACGTGGTGTAAATTGCATCTCTCTTCCCTTTTCAAACTTCCCAAACAGTGGGCATCGGAACCTCTGCGCCCGCCAGTTCATTTCGCAAGCGAATTAATAACTTAACAAGGCTCTGACGCAATGAATAGGCATCCTGGTCCAAAAGCCGAATAATAACGAGACTATCATCAAGCGCCGTGGCGCCAACTTTACTGCTGCACTCTTCCGCCATCTCTCGAACCAAGGGCACATACCGAACGGCTTCAGGCAACACGAGAACGATGGTCGCAAAGGCAGTTGCCCCATTTAACAGAGACGGTCGTGCCAGATATTCCTCAATATTGCCGTTTAATCGAAACTGATCGAACCAGACGAGCTTTCCATCACGCCAGATTTTCCATCCGTCCCTGAGATGGGCATCTTTAAGGGTTTCCCCGTGAGCTCGCCGCCCCAGGATCGTCGTCTCTACCGCCAGCAGTGTACTTGCCGTTGAGAGATGCACCATATTCAATCGGCGAAGCCGCGCCTTATCGAACAGAATTGTCTCTTGTGGCAGCCATTCCAGATAACCATCGTCTTTAACCGTCAAATGGGTATCAATAACCACATCCGGTCCAATTGACTTGTAGATCTTCTCAGCCGCCTGCCCCGTAACTGTCAATTTTGCATTCATCTCGACGGTCACATCAAATCGCATGCTGTCGCCGCCGGTAAGACCGCCAGCCGTATTAATAAGGATGGCTTCTGGAATTTCCGCATGATCGACAGCAGGGAAGCGTACGCGTCCGCAACCAGACTGATAAAGATGCTTCAGAGCGGATTTGCCTGCAGCCTCTTTAAAAGAAATCTCGACCTGCCCTTCAGACCGGGCAAGTTTTAAAACAGCCGACTTCTCCGCCTCTTTTGACACATCAGACCGTGAGATATTTGCGAACGTCACTTTCGTGCATATCCTTTTTTAAACCTTGCAGTACAATTTCTCCCCGATCCATGACAGCAAAACTGTCAGCAAGATCGCGAGCAAATTCAAAATACTGCTCTACGAGCAAAATTGCCATATCTCCTCTATCCCGCAATGCAGAAATTACAGATGCAATATCTTTGATGATGGACGGCTGAATACCTTCCGTCGGCTCATCAAGAACCAGCAATCGAGGTTTGGTGATCAATGCGCGCCCAATTGCCAGCTGCTGTTGCTGACCGCCGGACAAATCCCCGCCCCGTCTGTTCAGCATATTTTTAAGAACAGGAAAAACGTCGTAAATTTCATCACTGATTTTGCGATCTTTTCGAGGCAGGCAAGCAAAACCGGTCTTAAGATTTTCTTCTACCGTTAAGAGCGGAAAAATGTCCCGTCCTTGAGGAACGATCGCGATTCCTTTGCGCGCCCGTTCTGCGGCACCGAGAGATGAAATGTCTTCGCCTTCCCACGTTATCTTTCCAGATGAAATTGAATGTTGGCCAACAACGCCCCGAAGGGTGCTGGTTTTACCCACTCCATTTCGCCCCATCAGCGACGTTACCTGACCCTTTTTCACCGTGAAGGATACATCTCTCAGGGCTTGGCTAGCACCGTAATGCAGATTAATCTTTTCAACAATCAACATGATCAACGCCCCAGATAAACATCAATAACTTCAGGATTATTGGCAACCGTATCCAGACTGCCCTCGGCAAGAACCCGCCCTTCATGCAGGACAATTACCTTGCACCGCAAAGATCGTACAAATTCCATGTCATGCTCAACAACCACAACAGAATGGTTTTTTGCAATCAATCGCAAGAGGTCCGAAGTCTGTTCGGTTTCCGCGTCCGTCATTCCAGCGACCGGCTCGTCGACCAGTAAAAGCTCCGGATCCTGCATCAGCAGCATGCCGATCTCAAGCCACTGCTTTTGACCATGGGACAGATTGCCGGCAAGCCAATCCTGTTTTTCCCGCAATCGAATGGTGGTCAGAATATCCTCGATTTTATCCCGATCATTTGAACTCAGTTTTGCGAACAGAGTCGCGAAAGGACTTTTATCACCTTTCAATGACAGCTCAAGATTGTCAAAAACAGTATGGCTTTCAAAGACTGTAGGTTTTTGAAATTTCCGCCCAATCCCCAGATTGACGATACGCGCTTCATCAAGGCGGGTCAGGTCGGTGGCATCTCTGAAATAAACTTCACCCGTATCGGGTCGAGTTTTTCCCGTAATGACATCCATCATGGTTGTTTTACCCGCGCCATTTGGACCAATGATCGCCCGCATTTCCCCGGGCTGAATGACAAAACTCAAATCATTCAATGCTTTGAAACCGTCGAAACTGACACTGACACCATCCAGGTAGAGAATTGAACTGGCGAGATCTGTCGGTTTTGTCGACACATGCATTTCCATCACATATCTCCTGTTTTTTGTTGGACTAAATCAGAGTTGACGGCTCGACCCTTTTTTCGAATTTTCTCCCACACTTCAGGCACGGTGCCGACAATCCCTTTGGGCAGGAACAAAGTGGTAAAGACAAACAGTCCGCCAAGGAGATAGAGCCAGGCCTCGGGAAATGCACCCGTAAAGTAACTTTTCCCCCAATTCACTAGAACGGCGCCGAGAACAGCCCCCCACAAAGTTCCCCGGCCGCCGACAGCAACCCAAATGACAACTTCAATTGAATTGGCCGGCGAGAATTCTGACGGATTAATGATCCCAACCTGCGGCACATAAAATGCCCCGGCAATACCTGCCAAAACCGCGGACACAATGAAGACTGTCAGCTTGTAAAGCTCCACCCGATATCCGGTAAATCGTGTCCGACTTTCCGCATCCCGAATGGCGATCAGCACACGCCCGAATTTTGACTTGGTGATAAAGACACAGACGAGATACCCCACGGCGACAGCAATGGCAGAGCCGGCGAAGAGAGCAAGACGGGTTCCATCTGACCGCAAATCAAACCCGAGAATCTCTTTAAAATCCGTGAGACCATTATTGCCCCCAAACCCCATATCATTGCGGAAAAAGGCGAGCAGAAGCGCGTAGGTCATTGCTTGTGTAATAATCGAGAAATAAACCCCTGTCACACGAGATCGAAAGGTAAACCAGCCAAAAATAAAGGCAAGCAAGCCTGGCACGACCATGACCATTAGAGCGGCGAAAATAAAGGAGTCAAATCCGAACCAGTACCAGGGGAGCTCCTGCCAATTGAGGAAAACCATGAAGTCAGGAAGATCAGCATTTCCGTAAACGCCTCGGTCGCCGATTTGGCGCATCAGATACATGCCCATGACATAGCCCCCGAGAGAGAAAAAGGCCCCGTGACCCAAGCTTAATATGCCGCAATATCCCCAGATCAGGTCAACACTCAGCGCCAAAAGCGCATAGCAAAGATATTTCCCCATCAAGCCAACCATATACGTTGGGATATGGAAAAGGGATCCTTCCGGGATAAAGGCGTTGCTGATCGTGGTAAAAAGGGCGACGGCAACGAGTATCCCCATAAACGCCTTACCGCCGCCCGGAAGATCCGTTATTAAAGACAGGAACGGACCTTTTTCTGTTGTTTTGTTATCCTGCATTACTACCCCTCCACAGACCGGCCTTTAAGCGCGAAGAGCCCGCGCGGCCGTTTCTGGATAAAAAGAATGATCGCGACCAGCACCAGGATTTTTGCCAGAACGGCTCCGGAGTATGGTTCCAGGAATTTATTGACAATACCCAGGCTTCCCGCTCCGACCAATGTCCCCCACAGGTTTCCAACGCCGCCGAAAACGACCACCATAAAGCTGTCGATGATATAGGCTTGGCCCAGATTAGGGCTCACATTATCAATTTGACTAAGCGCTACACCGGCCATTCCGGCAACACCGGATCCCAGACCAAACGTCATGGCATCAATACGGGAACTTCTTATCCCCATTGATCTGGCCATTTGGCGGTTTTGTGTAACCGCACGCATTTGCAGTCCAAACAACGTCTTTTTAAGAACCAGCATTAACCCAGCCAACACTGCAATTGAGAAGAAGATAATGGCAATGCGATTATAGGTCAGTGACAAGCCACCAGTTACTTCCCAA
>JAESPT010000326.1 GCA_016765515.1 Sneathiella sp.
ACGGCCATTTGCAGCTTCAATGATTGCGTTATTGACTTCTTCAACTGTTGTCGAGCGACCTGCGACAAATGTCAGGTCAATCATGGACACATTCGGTGTTGGAACACGAACAGAGGTTCCGTCTAGCTTTCCAGCGAGTTCAGGGAGAACCAAGCCAACAGCTTTTGCTGCTCCTGTTGATGTTGGAATCATGGACATGCCAGCCGCGCGGGCACGACGCAGATCACCATGTAACGTATCCAGAACCGGCTGATCTCCTGTGAATGCATGTATCGTTGTCATAAAGCCATGCTGTATTCCAACAGCATCATTCAGGACCTGAGCAACGGGCGCTAAGCAGTTTGTTGTGCAAGATGCATTTGAAACGATCTTGTGATCTGCCGTCAGTTTGTCGTGGTTCACGCCATATACAACGGTGAGATCAATATCTGTGCCAGGTGCTGAGAGGAGTACTTTTTTTGCGCCAGCTTCCAAATGGGCCTTGGCTTTTTCACCGGTGGTGAAAATACCTGTACATTCGAAGGCGATATCCACATTCAACTCAGCCCAAGGAAGATCCGCAGGATTACGTTCTGCAGAAACTTTGATGGGGCCGCGGCCAAGATCAATGCTGTCTTCAGTGACTTTAACGTCTCCTGGAAAACGGCCATGAACGCTGTCGTATTTTAACAAGTGAGCGTTTGCGCTCACAGAACCCAGATCGTTGATGCCGACAACTTCAACATCAGTACGACCGGATTCATATATTGCCCGAAGTACATTTCGCCCAATGCGTCCAAAACCGTTAATTGCTACACGAACTGTCATCTTCTCATAAACTCCTATGACCTAAGCTAAAGCGGATCGCTCCACCAGGTTTTCAATTAAAGCTGTTTTTTGGCGGCCTCAACAATGGCCTCACTTGTGATGTTAAAGTGTTTATACAGGTCTCCGGCGGGTGCAGAAGCCCCAAAACCGTCAAGCCCGACAAAGGCACCGTCAGAGCCAATATATTTTTGCCAACCGAATGAACTTGCCGCTTCAATAGCAACTTTTACCGTTCCAGGTCCCAGTGTTTCGCTGCGATAATCTTCGTTTTGAGCATCGAACAGTTCCCAGCAAGGGACAGAGACAACCCGGGTCCCGATGCCGTCGGCTTCCAGAGCTTTCTGAGCTTCCAGAGCAATACAAACTTCAGAGCCTGTGGCAAGAATTGTCACTTTTGCATCATTTGAGGCACTGGAAAGTTCATAAGCACCTTTTGCCGAAAGGTTTTCTGTCGTGTAATCGGTGCGAACCAAAGGCAGACCCTGGCGACTCAAGGACAAAACAGAAGGCGTTTTCTTCGCTTTTAAGGAAAGCTCCCAGCATTCCGCAGTTTCAATTGCATCTGCAGGGCGGAAAACGTTCACATTGGGCATAACCCGCAAAGCGGCAAGATGTTCAACAGGCTGATGGGTCGGCCCATCTTCCCCTAGACCAATAGAATCATGGGTCATCACGTAGATAACCCGTAGTCCCATAAGAGCAGATAGACGAATAGCCGGACGTGCATAGTCGGTGAAAACCATGAAAGTACCACCGTAGGGAATAAACCCCTTATGCAGTGCCATGCCGTTCATTATTGCCGCCATGCCAAATTCACGCACACCGTAATACACATATCGGCCGGAGAAATCATCCGGGGTAACCGGATCTGTGTGGGACGTTTTAGTCAGGTTAGAGCCTGTCAGGTCAGCCGATCCACCAATCGTGTTGGAGACATGCTCGTTTATAATATTCAGGGCTTCCTGGCTCGATTTGCGGCTTGCCCATCCTGGAGCATCTTCCGTGATCTGCTTTTTGTGAGCAGCCATCATATCATCGAGAGTGGACGGAAGCTCACCAGATAGTGAAAATTCGAAAGCTATTTTGTCTTCTGCATCAAGAGCGTCGACAGATTTTTCCCATTCGTTGGAAAGTCGAGCCCCTTTGGTGCCGACGGCTCTCCATCTATCCAGAATCTTTCCTGGAATTTCGAAAGGCGCATGAGGCCAGTTCAGTTCTTTGCGAACGAGCACGATTTCATCGTCTCCCAGAGGAGCGCCGTGGACGCCTGAGGTGCCTTGTTTGTTTGGAGAACCAAATCCAATAGTAGTTTTACAGGCGACAAGGGACGGTTTGTTTGTCTCACGGGCTTTTGCAATGGCAGTTTCAATCGCATCTGGATCATGCCCATCAACGGATTGGGTGTCCCAACCCAATGCTTCAAACCGTTTCAGCTGGTTATCTGACACAGAAAGGTCCGTTTTACCATCAATGCTGATTTCGTTGTCATCCCATAGAACAATTAACTTGCCCAAACCAAGATGACCGGCGAAGGAGGTTGCTTCATGACTAATGCCTTCCATAAGACATCCATCACCTACGATTACATACGTGTAATGATCTACGATTTCCTTAAAACGTGCTGCTTGCATTTTTTCGGCGAGCGCCATGCCGACGGCTGTGGCAAGACCTTGCCCAAGCGGGCCGGTTGTTGTTTCAATGCCACTTGCATGCCCATATTCCGGGTGTCCGGCCGTAATCGATCCGAGTTGGCGGAAGTTCTTAATTTCCTCCATTGTCATGTCCTTATACCCAGTCAGGTGCAGCAGGGAATAGAGCAACATGGATCCGTGGCCAGCGGAAAGAACAAAACGATCCCGATCAGGCCAATTGGGTTTGGCTGGGTCAAATTTCAGAAATTTTGAAAATAGGACAGTTGCGACGTCTGCCATGCCCATAGGCATACCTGGATGGCCTGAATTAGCTTTTTGGACGGCATCCATGGAAAGTGCACGGATTGCATTGGCCATTTCAGTATACTTAGATTCTGAAGGCGAGGTATTGGCACCACTATCGTTCATATTCGACTCTTTTAAATCCACCGGCAGGGAATTAAATTTGAATTCTGCGGTATCTACACAGGATCGCCCTGCACAGATGCAGTTTCATGGTCCGCCGGTGCCCATACTGGGGGTCACATTTCGTTACTGGCTCTGAATTTTGTCTCAGTCTCAGCAATTAAGAAGCCTGTGGCTGTCCAAACTGTATCAACAATAAACGAAATTCTAGTCAATTCTGGAATCGGGTGGGAAGATGCCGCCCAAAGTCGGCGACGTCAACTGCTTAGTTGGCTGGAATGACCGAATTGCGACAAAAAAGGGAGCGCTGCAATTATGTTGACGGGCATTGTGTGGTGATCGTATTGTCTTTCCTTAAATTACCATGGCTAACTCAAACTAATTTGAGTGAAAGAGAAATAGGGAGCGGGGAGATTACCGAATCGCGGATTGAAACTGCCATGCAGCGCATTGATGCTGCCGCAGAAGCTATTTTGAAGAAGCCTTCCCAAAGATCATTCAGTATCGGAGATGATCCTATTCTGAAAGCTGAGATTGATAGTCTACGAGTGGAAAATCAGCTGCTTCGTCAAGAGTTATTGGAAACGACGAAATCATATGATGCGTTGAAACAGACATCCAATATTGTGTCCGTGCGCCTGGATAAAACCATTGATGATATCAGTTTGATGTTGGAGCAATAAGAATGTCGTCTGTAACAGTAAAAGTAAATGGACGTCCTTATCCCATCATTTGCGGTGATGGCGAAGAAGATCATTTAAAGTATTTGGCGGAGTTCGTCGATAAAAAGGTGAAAGACCTTGGTAATGTTGCCTCAAACACGACAGAGGCCCAATTGTTGTTGATGGCGTCTCTTTTGATTGCTGATGATCTGTCCCAAGCCTATGAAACCGTTGATAAGCTGAAAGATGAATCCGAAAATAATCCGCCTGCAGCCATAGAAAATTGGGCGGAAAAGCTGGAAGCTATTGCAGAAAAGCTAGAAAGCGCTTAAATAAGCATTCAGGTGCACTGCCTTGTGCGTTAGATCATCGATATCCTGGGGCCAATAAAGAAATCTAGGGGGCTAATCCCTGGCTGGACCGTGGTCCTATCAAATCGGCTCCCACCTGACTTGTCAGGCCACAGTGATTTCATGCGATCGACGGCTATGGTGGTGCAGCCTACTTTGTCTGGCTAGTCGACAGAAGAACGCTGCCAACGCGAAGTAGAGAGCGAGACGAGAAGTTGATTGATCGCATTAAAAAACAAAATAGATTGTTGGCCTCTCAAAATCGTCAACAGCTCCACCATTCTG
>JAESPT010000327.1 GCA_016765515.1 Sneathiella sp.
CGGACAGCGGGTATTGGCAATGGTATCAAATCCTTTATCCAGACAGATGCCGCCATTAATCCCGGAAATTCTGGTGGCGCTCTCCTTACGATGAGCGGAAAAATAGCGGGTATAAATTCTGCTATTTTCAGTAAAGGTGGCGGATCGCTTGGAATTGGATTTGCCATACCTGCCAACCTGGTTAAATCGGTTCTACATAACGGGTTGCCCACTGGGAAGGTTATACGGCCCTGGCTGGGCGCTATGGGACAACCTGTCACCCGGGATGTCGCCGAAGGGCTTGGCTTGGACAGACCGGGTGGGGTTCTGGTTAATCAGATATTTGAGGGGAGTGCAGCACAATCCGCAGATATTCGCACTGGTGATGTAATCGTTTCTGTTGATGGTCATGAAGTCCTGAATCCGCAAGCGCTGTTATTCCGAATTTCTACAGGAAATCTCGGCAAGAATGCGTCGGTTATTGTGTATAGAAATGGGAAAGAGGTACAGATCTCAGTCGCCTTGAGAGCGGCTCCGGAAGTTCCTAATCGCAATGTCATCACATTGCAGGGGCAGCAGCCTTTGATGGGAGCCGTTGTTGGCAATTTGTCCCCTGCCTATGCGATCGAGCTTGGAATAGTACCCTCCTTGAAAGGTGTCATTGTCTCCGCTGTGAATAAGGGAAGTATTGCCGCCCGCTATGGCATGCGAAAAGGGGATATATTGCTTTCGGTTAATAATCAAAAAGTGATGACATCAAATCAATTGCAAAAACTGCTTGTGGAAAGTGGGCCTAATTGGACAATCAGTTTGGTTCGAAAAGGACGTAAATTGACCTTCAAGGTATCAAAGTGACAGATCTTTTCGGCGATAAATCTGATGAGATCGCGGGCGACCGGCCACTTGCAGATCGATTGCGACCATCTACTTTGGCTGATGTGGTCGGACAGGACCATCTATTGAAAGAAGGGGGACCCCTGCGCCGAATGCTGGATGCTGGATGGTTGGCGTCCCTGATATTTTGGGGACCGCCGGGATCCGGGAAAACCACAATTGCTCGCCTTCTCGCACAGGAAGTGGATTTGCATTTCGAACAGATTTCCGCTGTTTTCTCTGGTGTTGCAGATCTTCGGAAAGTCTTTGATGCGGCAAAACTAAGAAAACAAAATGGCAGGAAAACGTTGCTTTTTGTCGACGAAATTCATCGGTTTAACCGATCTCAACAAGATGGTTTTCTTCCCTTTGTGGAAGATGGAACAATCACCCTGGTAGGAGCAACAACAGAGAACCCCTCTTTCGAGCTTAATGGCGCTTTGTTATCTCGGTGTCAGGTATTGGTTCTCGAACGGCATGACGAAAATTCACTTGGGCCGCTTTTGGAGCGAACTGAGACCTTGGAGAAACGAAAAATTCCCCTCGATGATGCAGCGAAAGATTTGTTGATCCACCTTGCTGACGGGGATGGTCGGTTTTTCCTGAATATGGTCGAAATAGTTTTTAGAACTGGGCGAGATGTTTTAAATTCAGATCAGCTGACCAATGTCATCTCCAAGAAAGCGCCAGCCTATGATAAGGATCGGGATGGGCATTATAACCTTATCAGTGCTCTTCATAAATCCATGCGCGGGTCAGATGTGGATGCCGCTCTTTACTGGTTCTCCCGGATGATGGACGGGGGAGAAGATCGGCTTTATTTATGCCGCCGGCTGGTGAGATTTGCAGTTGAGGATATCGGTATGGCTGATCCACAGGCGCTCGTTCAGGCGAATGCAGCCAAGGAGGCCTTCCAGTTTCTGGGCAGCCCGGAGGGGGATTTGGCGATTGCGCAATCGGTGATTTATCTGGCAACAGCGCCAAAATCCAACGCGGCATATAAAGCGTTTAAACTGTCGGCAAAGGCCGCTCGAAAGGCGGGCTCTCTTATGCCACCCAAACATATCCTTAATGCACCAACGGATCTGATGAAGGATTTAGGATATGGCAAAGAATATGCTTATGATCATGACGCTGAGGGCGGTTTTTCGGGACAGGACTATTTTCCTGAGGAGATGAAACGACAGGCGTATTATAAACCTGTCGAGCGCGGCTTTGAGAGAGATATTGCCAAACGTCTTGACTATTGGGCGACTTTGCGAAAAAAACGGCAACAAGAGGAAGGCTCGCAATGAATATGTATCTTTCTGTTGCCTTGGGAGGTGCCATAGGCGCGTGCGCACGATACGGGGTCGCGCATTTTGCCCTTAGGCTTCTTGGGCCCGGCTATCCTTACGGAACGTTGATCGTGAATGTTGCAGGATCGTTGCTCATGGGGTTACTGATTGAAGTCTTGGCCCTTCGTTGGTCGCCATCTCCGGAGTTGCGCGTATTATTGGTTACCGGTTTTCTTGGAGCTTTCACGACATTTTCGACATTTTCTCTGGATGTTGCCGTTCAGATTCAAAAAGGGGCCTTTATTGCCGCCGGAGGATATATTCTGGTGTCTGTGGCTCTCTCAATATTTGGTCTGTTTGCGGGCCTTTACATTATGCGGATGATACTGACATGAGCAGAGTACAAATTATTCAGGTAACAGAGTCTGAATCAGATCAACGTTTGGATCGTTGGTTTAAATCTCACTTTCCGGGAATAAGTCATAGCCAGTTGGAAAAATTTCTGCGTAAAGGGGATATCCGCGTTGATAAAAAACGGGCCAAATCAAAAGATCGATTAAATGCCGGTCAGTCAATCCGCATCCCTCCACTGCCCGATGATGCGAATGTGCAAAAGAAGGCAACTCCGTTAGATAAGTCTCAACGTGAACAGCTTTCTGACTATGACGTGGCTGAAATCAGACAAATGATCTTGCATATGGATGATGCCGTGATTGTTCTCAATAAGCCAGCCGGGCTGGCTGTACAGGGAGGAAGCGGGCAGACAAAACATATTGACGGACTTCTGGATGGGTTGAGGTTTGATTATAAAGAGCGTCCACGCCTTGTCCACCGATTGGATAAGGACACTTCCGGTGTGCTGGTTATCGGC
>JAESPT010000328.1 GCA_016765515.1 Sneathiella sp.
AGATGGTATAGGCGGCGGAAAATTTAAAACAGCTCAGCTTTTGGCAGAAGAAGTTTTCGAAAAATGGCCTGGCGGCGGCAAACCTTATGTTGTCTGCACAGGCGGCGAACCTCTTTTGCAACTGGATGCTCTCCTTATCGACGCGCTTCACATCAAAGGGTTTGAGATTGCAATTGAAACAAATGGGACCCTTGAAGTCCCTGACGGCATTGACTGGATTTGTGTATCTCCAAAAGCCGCGAATGCTCTCGCCCAGAAATCTGGGAATGAGTTGAAGCTGGTTTTCCCGCAAAAGGAAAAGCAGGCGCATCCCGACAATTTTGGAGATCTTGCATTTGATAATTTCTATCTGCAGCCCCTCGATGTTATTGGCGATGCCGCCGCGTCTCAAAATAACGTACAAGCCACGCACGATTTCTGTTTAAAACATCCTAAATGGCACCTCAGTGTACAAACCCACAAAATGGTGGGATTTCCGTAATGTGTATAGAAGGCACCGGTCTGATCCGGACTATTGTTAAATGAGAATATTCAGAGACTTTAATTTTGAAGCGGCCCATCACCTGCCCCACGTTTTTCCGGATGGTCATAAAAATCATCGTTTGCATGGCCACAGTTTTCGAGTCCGGATCACGCTTGAAGGCAGACCAGATAAAGACACTGGACTCATTGCGGATTTAGAGGCGGTGATCGAGCGAATAAAAGAAACACGGGAAAGTCTGGACCATCATTATCTGAACGATATTGAAGGCCTGGAAATTCCGACCCTTGAAAATCTATGCATCTGGATCTGGAAATCTATTGCACCTGAATTTCCAGCCTTATCCCAAGTTGGCGTTTACCGTGACAGCTGCAACGAAGGGTGTGAATATAACGGAGAATTTGAAGAAAGAGAGATTCCGCATGAGTAATTATACGGACATGACCACATCGCTTGGTAAAGATGTAAAAATGCCATCAAATCCAGAAGAAGCTGTTCTTGATACTGTGCCAAACCCACAAGCAGGCACGGAAGCGGTCGTCCGTTTCAGTTGCCCCGAATTCACTTCGGTTTGTCCTGTAACAGGACAGCCTGACTTTGGACATCTGGTTATCGATTATGTTCCTGATCAAACGCTCGTCGAATCCAAATCTCTAAAACTCTTTTTGCAAAGTTTTCGAAATCACGGGGCATTTCACGAAGATTGTACTATTTATGTTGGAAAGCGGATCATTGAAGCCACCAAGCCGATCTGGTTACGGATTGGCGGTTATTGGTATCCACGTGGCGGTATTCCTATTGATGTTTTCTGGCAAAGCAACACACCACCTGAAGGACTATGGCTCCCGGATCAAGGTGTAGCATCTTACCGCGGGAGAGGGTAACTCAATAAAGTGCCCGCGGGGATCATCCAAATTGATCAAATAAAAAGCCGACTGAAAAGTCGGCTTTTCTGATTTCTAATAGAAACGCATCCTTAGTCGTCGCGATAGACCTTTTCCCGGCGTTCATGCCGTTCCTGGGCTTCAAGCGTCAGTGTTGCGACAGGTCTGGCTTCCAGCCTCTTCAGGGAGATGGGATCCCCTGTTTCATCACAATACCCATATTCCCCTTCATCAAGGCGGCGCAAAGCAGCATCGATTTTACCAATAAGTTTACGTTGTCGATCTCGGGTTCTGAGCTCCAACGCCCGTTCGGATTCAGTTGAGGCCCGGTCTGCGATATCCGGCTCCTTCACTGTCTCTTCTTGCAGATTGACTATTGTCTGACTGGCATCTTCCAATATCTCTGTTCTCCACCGCAGCAATTTCATGCGGAAATATTCCTGCTGCCGAGAATTCATAAACGGCTCATCTTCAGAGGGCCGATAATCGTCTGATATGTGAACATTCATTACGCTACTCCAGATGGCGCACTAAAATCCTGTAGGTTAATTATAGGAACGCGGGACTTTCTCCGCAATATGCGATTGAGAAAATAATAGTGCACTAGTCCTTTAAAAAGATATGACGAGGATAACACTTAGCCCTAAAAACCCAACTTTGCCAGTTCGACAGCCGCCCGAACTTCTATTTCCTCTACGATTTCTGCCAACTTGGGATCAGTCGCCCTCACATCATAAGAAGCTAATGTCTCTTTCAGATGCTTTAATCGTTCTACAGGAATAGCCCCTATCAGCAATCCATGACGGATTTCTTCGAGCCGATCGAGAAGATCCTGCCCTTTAGACAGTGCTTTTCTGTTTCCTGAAGTCGAATCATCCACCCCTTGCAGAGCAAGAATTGCATCAATGGACGCTATAGGTGATGCCGACGCCACATTACTAGTGGCAATAGTTTCGGCAGCATCTTTAGGTACAGAAAATTTCTCACCTGTTTTAGAGGCTGACTTATTGCCCCCGGCTTTCTTTACCGATCCAACTCGACCTGGTCCAGAGACTCGCATACTCAATCCTGTAAAGGTTTGTCATTAATATGTTTTAGGTATCCGAGTAACATTTGGCAAGTTTTTCCGAATAAAACAAGAGGCTAAATTTGCCGACAAGGCTGGTATATTCTGCCTATTTCTTCCAGTATTCTTCGAGTATATCTATTTTTATCCAATAGAATCAAATAGTTATATTTTATGAATGTTGGCATGCTTTTCGCATATTAATCAGTGAAATATATTTATACCACTCTCTTGAACAAGAGCGCGCATAACGGAAAAGTCGAATGACGATGAACACTGTTTATAAGATTGCAAAGCAATTCACCCCCTCTGCCAAAGAGCTTCGTTTTCTAGTGACTGCGATATTTCTATTCTTTATGAGTGTTTCCTCCACATCTGCCGCATCACGTGTCAAAGATATTGCGGATTTTGAAGGAGTTCGAGACAATATTCTGGTTGGTTATGGATTGGTTGTCGGTTTGAACGGAACCGGCGACTCTCTCACCAACTCCCCGTTTACAGAACAAAGCCTGGTCGCCATGCTGGAAAGACTGGGGGTTAATACTCGCGACGCAACATCCAAAACAGATAATGTCGCGGCTGTTGTCGTTACAGCGACGCTGCCCGCATTTTCCCGTCAGGGAACAAAAATCGATGTGGTCATCAGC